>VBCJ01000026.1 GCA_005884335.1 Betaproteobacteria bacterium
TCATGACGGAGGCGATCGGGCCGATATGCTTGGCGAGTTCGGCTTCGATTCGCTTGAGGGTATCGCGGTCGAACTCGACCCCGGTGGGCAACGTTGTCGGCGGGGCGGTAGCCTGCAGCGGATCCTGGATCTTCACGGTCGTCTGGTAGGTCGCGGGCGTTGGATCCCGCGCGGCAATTCCGGAGAGCGCGGAGCGAAACTCCGCCACCGATTGCGGACGCTGCTCTTCGTGTGACACAAGCGCCCAGTCGACCGCTGTAAGCAGGTCGATGCTGTAGCGGCTGCGGTCGGCGACCTGCACCGCGGGCGGCAGCATGTCCTGACGCACGCGCGCCACCGCCTCTACCGGCCTTTTGCCGATGATCATCCAATACAGAACTCCCCCGAACGCGTACAAGTCGCTCCACGGCC
>VBCJ01000378.1 GCA_005884335.1 Betaproteobacteria bacterium
TCGTCTCTGGGAATGTTTAGGATCGAGCGGATGAGGCGCTGGATTCGGAGCCGGGGGTGTTGCCAAGCGCGGTCGCTCATCGCTGGTTCGAGTCCTCTCCATGCCTCATCAACGCGCTGGGCCCGGCTATCCCTTAATGTTCTGGTTGCTCGTGAAGAAGTTGGTCGGATCGTACTTCTTCTTGATCGTCACCAACCGCGCGTAGTTCGGGCCATAAGCATCGCGCACTCGCCCTTCACCTTCGGCCAGCGCATCCTCCAACGCGTTCACGTACACCGCGCGCTCGACGACAGGCTGAAGCGCATCCCAGCACTCCCGTCCCCAGCGGACGATCTTCTCGGATTCGCCGGCATCATCGGTCGCGGGATGGACGTAGATACTGTAGTGATCGTAGCGATGCGGGAACGCCGTATCGCCGGCGCCAACCCGGCTGGCGGCGCCATGCAGTTGCTGAAGGGCGATGGCGGAGAGCGCCGTGGGCAGGGCCCGACCATACGTCAACAGCAGGTTGATCGCCGGGTCGCTCAGACGACGGATGATGCTCGACTTGTTGTAGTAGCGCCGACCGGGTGGCCACGCTTCGTCGAATAGGGTCTGGATCTGCGTGTACGGCTGCGGCGCGATCAGGTCCGCCAGCGGCTGCGCGAACGTCCTCAGCGGCTTCAAGACCCTCTCTCCTTGCTCGAGCGATCCCGTGTAGCACGCCGCCAGCGCGACCGCGGGGTTCCCGTCCGGCGCGGTCAGGAGCAGCGCGGCCGTGCTCACCTCGTCCGGGCAGGTGCTCGAGAAGTCGTCAAAGCACCGCAGCACGTCCCGGCCCTTGCTGATCGGGTAGATCACCATGCCGCCGAGCACCGGGCCGACCGGATGCAGCCGATACTCGAACGACGTCACGATGCCGAGGTTCGCGCCTGCGCCCCGGATGCCCCAGTAGAGGTCATCGTTCTCGTCAGCATTCACGGTCAGGACCCGGCCATCGGCGGTGACGACCACGGCCGAGAGGACGTTATCGCACGCCAAGCCGTACTTGCCGTCCAGCCACCCGTAGCCGCCGCCGAGCGTGAGCCCCGCGATCCCAGTATCGGTGTTCACGCCGAGTGTGGTCGCGAGACCGAACGCCTGGGTCTCGCGGTCGAACTCGCCGAGCCGGAGGCCGGCCTGTGCCTGCACGGTTCGCCGCGCCGGATCGATCTGGATACCCTTCATTGACCCCAGATCGATCATCAGCCCACCGTCGCTGACCGACTTGCCCGCGTAGTTGTGACCGCCGCCTCGCACCGAGACGAGCAGATCGTGCTCGCGCGCGAACCGGACGGCGTCGACGACGTCCGATGTGCCGGCGCAGCGCGCGATCAGCGCCGGGCGTTTGTCGACCATCCCATTCCAGACCTTGCGCGCGGCGTCGTAGCCCGGGTCCCCACGACGAAGCAGCTGGCCGCGGAGACCGGAGGCGAACTTGTCGATCACCGCATCGTCGAGGCCTCGCTCTTTCCCATCGATCGTGCGGATTCGTTGCTCGCTCATGACCTGCTCCTTCTCGTCACGTTCCTTTCGTGAACGGTCCGTCGATGTGCTCGACCAGCTGGCTGCACCTCGATGGCGAACCGCATGGCGACAGCACCACTAACAGGGATGAGGAAATGTTCGGCAGTTCACTACTCAATAACCTGATCCGCCCGCACCAGTAGCGATGGCGGGATCGTCAGGCCGAGGGCCTTCGCGGTCTTGAGATTGATGACGAGGTCGAACTTTGTTGGCTGCTCTACCGGGATGTCGGCCGGTTTGTTCCCCTTCAAGATCTTGTCAACGTGGACGGCTGCGCGCCGCACGAGGTCCGGGGCACTGGCTCCATAGGCGATGAGTCCACCGCGAACGACATTCTCCTTGAGCTGATACATCGCGGGCAGCCGGTTCTTCGACGCGAACGTGAGAATTTCGTCGATGAGGCGCTGATGGACGCTGTCGGCTGTCATGAGCAACGCGGAAGGCCGCTCACGCATCATCGCAGTAAACGCCTGCTCCAGCTCCTCGCGATTGCGCGCTTCGGCGGACTGGAGTGCCACATTGAGGGATCGCGCTCCAGTCTGCACCTCGTGGAAGTGCGATTTCTGGTCCGGATTAGCCGGGTTCCAGAGGAAGGCCACGCGAGACAAGTTCGGTACGGTCTCTTTCAGGATCTCCAGCCGTTTCGTGGCCAGACCGGCGCCAAGCTGGGTGGACCCCGTGACGTTGCCACCCGGCTGTGCGAGGCTCGCGACGAGCCCGGTAGTCAGGGGATCGCCTGTGCCCACCATGACAATGGGGATGGTCGTCGTTGCTCGCTTGGCGGCGAGCGTCGCTGGCGTGCCCTGGGTCACGATGACGTCGACTTTGAGCCGGACCAGCTCAGCCGCAAGAGCCGGCCACCGCTCGCTTCGCCCCTCGGACCGTCGAAGCTCGAAGACGATGTTCTTCCCCTCCGCGTAACCGAGATCGCGCAGCCCTTCCCGTAATGGCTCCCAGGCCAGGTCGGTGAGAAGACCAATTCGCGAGATCGTCGTCGGTGGCTGCGCCCCGGCGGCGAGCGGCGCGGCGAAGATCGTCATGATCCAGGCGACGAACAATAAGAAAAGCATGGAGCGTCGCGGGTCAGGCTTCATAGCCTCTTCCAGGTACCAAGAGGGCTCTACTCCCCCATCCGATAACCAAGCCAAATCCCCAAGATGCCGCCAATCGCGCTCCCAATGACAGAAGAGAACGAAAACATACCAGATCCCCAGAGCGCGGGTATATAGCCTCCGATTGCAGAACCGATAAAGAGTCCAATCCAAATTGACTT
>VBCJ01000379.1 GCA_005884335.1 Betaproteobacteria bacterium
TGATTCGTCTTTCGCGCGGCGGCGCCAAGAAACGGCCCTTTTTCAACGTGGTGGTCGCCGATTCGCGCCGCGCCGCCGGCAAGCTCTTCATCGAGCGCGTCGGGTTCTACGATCCGAAGGCGCCCGAGGGCCGCGAGTCGCTGCGTTTCGCGACCGACCGCCTTGCCTATTGGCGGGGAAAGGGCGCGAAGCTCAGCCCCACGGTGGCGCGCCTTTTCAAGGGCTACAAGGCGCCGGCTGAAGCCGCGGCCAAGTAGCTCAGGCTTGCGACGCGGGTTGGCGACGAGCGGGCCAACCAGGTGGGTGGTGATGGGGCGCGTGATGGCGCCCTGGGGCGTGAAGGGCGCTCTGAAGATCGAGCCCTTCGGCGCCGGGAGCGGCAACCTCTGCAAGTATTCCGCGTGGTGGGTCGGCAAGCCGGGGAAGCTCAGTGAGGTCGCGGTGGCGGAGTGCCGCCCGCACGGCGCCTACCTGGTGGCGCGCTTCGAAGGATGCGACGGTCCGGAGCGGGCCGGTGCGTACCGCGGAGCCGAGGTGGCGTTGAGGCGCGAGGATCTGCCTGAGCCCGGTGCGCACGAGTTCTACCAGATCGATCTGATCGGCCTTGCGGTGGTAAATGGACAAGGCGAACGTTTGGGTCGCGTGGCGGGATTTATCAGCACCGGCGCCAACGATGTGATGCGCGTCGAGCACGAAGGCGGAGAGCGCCTCGTGCCGGCGACCGCGGAGGTGATCCGCAAAGTCGATCTCGAAGCAGGCACGGTCGAAGTCGACTGGGGAGCGGACTGGTGATCCGCTTCGATTGCGTGACGCTGTTTCCCGAGGCGTTCGCGGCGGTCACGGACTCGGGCGTGACGCGCCGGGCGCTGGAGCACGGGCTGTGGAGCCTCGCGCTGTGGAACCCGCGCGATTTCACGACGGACAATTACCGCACGGTCGACGACCGGCCGTACGGGGGCGGGCCCGGCATGGTGATGCTCGCCGAGCCGCTGGAGAAGGCGATCGCCGCGGCAAAGGCCGCAGGGCAGGGCGGATCGAAAGTGATTCATGTCTCGCCTCAAGGGCGGGTGATGGATCACGGGAAGGTGATGGCGCTGTCGAAGGAATCGCGCCTGGTGCTGCTGTGCGGACGCTATGAAGGCGTGGACGAGCGCCTCGTCCGTCGCAGTGTGGACGAGGAGCTGTCGATCGGCGACTATGTGCTCTCGGGCGGCGAGCTCGCGGCGATGGTGGTGATCGATGCCGTGGTGCGGCAGTTGCCCGGTGCGCTCGGGGACGGGCTGTCGGCCGAGCAGGACTCGTTCGTGAACGGGCTCCTCGACTGCCCGCAATACACGCGGCCGGAAACGTACGCGGGCGAGGCGGTGCCGCCGGTGCTGCTCTCGGGCCACCATGAGAGAATCGCGCGCTGGCGGCTGAAGCAGTCGCTGGGGCGCACGTGGCTCCGAAGGCCGGAGCTGCTCGAGCGGCGCGGGATGAGCGAGGGCGAACGCAAGCTGCTTGAAGAGTTCAGGCAGGAATTGGACGAAGGAGCGAAGCAATGAACATCATTCAAAAGCTCGAAGAGGAAGAAATCAAGCGCATGGGGAAGAAGCTCCCCGAGTTTTCTCCGGGCGACACGGTGATCGTCAACGTCGGCGTCGTCGAAGGCGAGCGCAAGCGCGTGCAGGCCTACGAGGGCGTGGTGATCGCCAAGAAGAACCGCGGCATCAATTCCTCGTTCACCGTGCGCAAGGTGTCCTCGGGCGAGGGCGTCGAGCGCACCTTCCAGACCTATTCTCCGCTGATCGACTCGATCGAGCTGAAGCGCAAGGGCGCCGTGCGCCGCGCCAAGCTCTACTACATGCGAGCGCGCTCGGGCAAGGGCGCGCGCATCCGCGAGAAAATCGAAGGCCACGAGCAGGGCGAGCAGTAACGCAGAGATCCCTCGCCCTTGGGATGCAGCGCTTGCCGGGGACGGTGCCGCCCCGATAGGCGTAAAATTCACGCTCCCATGAGCCT
>VBCJ01000380.1 GCA_005884335.1 Betaproteobacteria bacterium
GCGCACGCCGAGCGCCTGAACCTCTTGCCGATGGTGGCGCGCAACCGCTCGGTGCACGGCACCAATTTCACGGTGTCCATCGAAGCGGCCTCCGGCGTGACCACGGGCATTTCCGCGGCGGACCGGGCGCACACCATCAAGGTGGCGGCTTCCTCCAAGGCGACACCCGCGGACATCGTCCAGCCGGGCCACGTGTTCCCGCTCATCGCGCAAGCAGGCGGGGTGCTGGTGCGCGCCGGGCACACCGAGGCCTGCTGCGACCTCGCGCAGCTCGCCGGACTTCACCCGGCGGCGGTGCTGTGCGAGATCATGAAAGACGACGGGAGTATGGCGCGGCTGCCCGACCTCATCGAATTCTCGAAACATCACGGGCTCAAGATCGGCTCGATCGCCGATCTCATCCACTTCCGAAGCCAGAACGAATCGCTCATCAAGCGCGTGACCG
>VBCJ01000381.1 GCA_005884335.1 Betaproteobacteria bacterium
TTCTTGGAACGTGCGCAAGGTCGATCCGTGCGTGTAGCGGATGAAGTTCCGGTAGCCGTTGCCCTTGGCAAACGGCGATAACACGATCATGCCGATCGGCCCGTCCGAGAATCCCCCTTCGTCCCAGGTGACGAACACCGCACCGCCGCTTCGGTAGGCCGCGGAGTCGAGGATCATGGGCAGGTTCTGGGACAGCCAGGTGTCGCCCTGCCGGATGGGATCGTTGAGCGGCGCGCAGCTGTCATGCATGTCGTTGCATACGTTCGGGGTGATGAAGTTGTATTGCGCAACGGTATTGTTGGCGAGATCGGTCGCCAGTTCGCCGAATGGCCGCACGTGGCTGATGCAATTCGCCGAATTGGGATTGCCGTTGTCGGTTACATCGTCGAAGTAGACGAAGGGATTGTGCCTCACGGCATAGAGCCCGTTGTTCACCAGCGGACAGTCGGCACCGCCGATATTCTCCTGATACGTCTTCCAGGAAATGCCGCTCTTTTGCAGCAAGCTCACCAGATGGCTGGTCGTGCTCTGGTGATTCGCGCTGGGCGGATCGTCGTTGAAGATGCCGAAGTTGACGCCGGCTTCGAGCCACAGATAGTTGGGCAGGCTGGGATGAACCAGCGGCGGATTGAAGTACAGCTCCGCGTGGGACGCTATGGGCAGCAGGGTATTGTTGATGTAGGGGGCGCTGCTGCTGCCTAGGATCTGCACCCAGTTCTTGTTCTCCATGAGTATGAGGAAGACCGTCTTGATGTGCGCCTGCGACGCGGGGGGTGGTGTCTGGCAAGAGCCGAAGGTGGTCACGCCGGCCAGCAGCGCCGCCAATCCCAAGATCGCCATGACGTGCTTTGAGAGTTTCATGAAATCCTCCTTCGACCTCCCCGCGTCATTGTAGGGCAGGGGCATGTTGCACGCTGGTCTGCAAGTTTGGTCCTTTCGACTGTATTCGGCTCGAGCCCGCCCCGCTCGGGTTCTTCTTGCCGACCGGGGTGCGCTCGGATATTCTGGGGTCGGGTTAGCTAGGGCGTCCACGTGGGCTTCGCACGCAAACCACTAAAGCCGTCTCAACCCATGCCGCCTGTCGTGCGCGAGGAGCCCGCCCGCGATCAGGCGCCAGGGGTGAGCGTCGCGGTGCTGCGCGAGCTCCAATCGCTCCAGGGAACAGGCGACCAGATCCTCGACGCGCTCGTGCCGCGCGCCCGGCTGCTGCAGCTCGAAGCGGGCCAGCAATTGCTCCGGCGGGGTGAGCCCAATCTGCGCGTCTACATCGTCGTCTCGGGCCTGCTGCGCGTGGAATTGGATGACTCGCCGCTCGCGCACATAGAACGGGGCGAGACCGTCGGCGAGCTGTCCCTACTCGCGGGCAGCGCCGCAACTGCGACGGTCGCAGCGGAGGAGCGTACGCAGCTCCTCGTGCTGGACGAAGAAACCTTCTGGTGGCTTGCCGAGTCCTCGCACGAGTTCTCGGTCGGCTTGCTCGTCCGCCTGGCGAAGCGATTGCGCTCGAACAACGACGCCGTGCAGGAGAACATCGCCCTGCGCCGGCAATTCGAGCAGGCGGCCTTGAGTGACCCTCTCACCGGCTTCCGCAACCGGCGCTGGCTCGACCAGACGCTGCCTCGAATCATCCAGCGCCATCTCCACGCGTCCGAGCCGCTGTGCATCGCCATGATGGACATCGACCATTTCAAGCAGGTCAACGACGCCTACGGGCATGCCGCCGGGGACGCCGTGCTGTTGCAGGTCGGACGGCTCGTGCGCGCCAACTTGAGACCCGCCGATTTCGCGGCCCGCGTCGGCGGCGAGGAGTTCGTGCTGGTCTTCCCCCAGACTTCCATGCCGGGCGCCATCAGCGCCGCCGAGCGCTTGCGCGAGGCGATCGCCGGCGCGGCGTTCGACTACGATGGAGGCGCGCTGCCCCAGGTGACCGTTTCGCTCGGGCTGGTCGAGCTGGAACGGTCCGCGAATCCCCTGGAGCTGCTCGCCCGGGCCGATGGCGCGCTCTACGCGGCCAAGCAATCCGGCCGCAATCGGACCGAGTGGCCGGGGCGCGACGGATCCGGACCCAAGCTGAATCCCGACCGCTAGGCGAACGCCTCCGCGACAAGGCGATACGACGCTCTCCGGCTCTCGTAATCGCCGGTGATGGTGATGATCATCAGCTCGTCGGCCGCGAACTTTTCCTTCAGCTCGAGCAGCTTTTCCCGCACCTCTCCCGGATCGCCATGCACCAGGCGCGAGCGCTGCTCCTCGATGTAGGCGCGCTCCTGCGGAGAGGCGCGGTAGGCCTTCGCTTCCTCGAGCGTCGGCACGGGCGCATCGATGCCTTTCGCCATGTGCAGGCGCCGAAGGTCGATGCTCGCCGCGAGGCGCTCGGCTTCGGAGCCGGTCTTCGCGCAGATCACGAACACGCATACCAGCGACCGGGGTTGCGGCTCGCGCTCCGAGGGCTGGTACTGATCGCGGTAGGCGCGCGCCACGGCCTCGCCTCCGAACGCGCTGATGAAATGCGCGAACGCGAAGCGCAGGCCGAGCTGCGCGGCGAGCGCGCCGCCGTAATCCGAGGAGCCGAGCAGCCATATTTCGGGCGAAGTATCTCCCGCGGGCTGGGCCTTGACCTTGACGTACGGATGACCCGCGGGCAGCGTCCGGTCGAGAAAACCGACCAGGTCCTGCACTTGCTGCGGCATGTGCTCCGCACCCTGGTATTCGCCGTCCATCAACGCGAGCGCCGTGCGCGGGTCCCCGCCCGGCGCGCGGCCGATGCCGAGATCGATGCGCCCGGGAAAGAGAGCCTCGAGCATGCGGAACTGCTCGGCGATCTTCAGCGGGCTGTAGTAGGGTAGGAGCACGCCGCCCGTGCCGACGCGGATGCGTGAGGTGGCGCTGGCGACGCGGGAGACGAGAATCTCCGGACTGGGATCGGCGAGCGCCGCGATGGCGTGGTGCTCGGCGAGCCAGTAGCGGCGGTAGCCCAGCTCTTCGGCGAGCCGGGCGAGCGAAACGGTTTCAGCGATCGCTCTAGCGGGACTGTGTCCGCTGATGACGGGGGATTGATCGAGCACCCCCAGAGGCACTTTCATCCGCCTAGTCGGACAGCCACATGACTCCGCCGACCAGCAAGCAGAAGAAGATCGTGATCCAGAAGATGCCGGTGACGCGCTGCCTGTCGGTCGGGGTGAAGCCTTCTTTTTTCTTTTTCGCGAAGCGGTACTCGATGTACATGAGCGCGACGCCGATTGCGAA
>VBCJ01000027.1 GCA_005884335.1 Betaproteobacteria bacterium
TCGTCTCGGACGGCGCGGGCGGCTCGCGGATGCTGCAAGTGCGCGGCCCGATGATGGTGAAAGGCGATTACTCCGAAGCGACGATGAAGAACGAGGTCTGGCAGAAGGATATGAGCGTCATCAGCGACTTCGCCCGCGAAATCGACTGCCCGACACCGCTATTTGCCGCAAGCGCCCCGATCTACAGCGCCGCCATGGCGATGGGCCTGGGCAAGGAAGACACGGGCGCAGTGTGCGCCGTCCTCGAACAAATGGCCGGGTGGCCGCGGCGGAAAGGAAAGCGCGCGCGGCGCTGAGCCGGCGCTCATCGCGCAAGCTGTTGATAAAAACCGCTGCTGAAAACCTCGCCCGGATCGTATTGCTTCTTCAAAGCGATGAATCGATCCCAATTCGGGTAGGCACGACGCGTCTGCGCGAGGGTGGCGGGGATGAAGGTAAGGTAGAAGCTTCCTCCGTGGTCGAGGCAGGCGTTGACCAGTTCGTCCGACACGCTCTCGTAGATCTTCACCCAGCCCGGGTCGTCCTTGTTCGCGAAATAACACGGGAGGAAGCACATCACGTCCTGCCGCGAGCAGGCGAGCAGCGCCTCGCTGTTGGCCGGCATGAAGCGGAAGTGATTGGTGAGCAGCTTGATATCGTTCCCGTGCGAGCCGAGGATCTCGCCGGCTTTCTTGACGAAGCCGGGGAAGTTGTCCACGGGGATATAGTATTTTTGCAGCAGCATGTCCTTAAAGGCTCTCGGTGGATTGTCCCACAGCAACAAGCGGCGGCTGCGTAGCGTCGTCTCGGGATTCGCGCTGCCGGCCCACATCGTATGGAAAGCGCGGCGCCGGACGAAGGTAAACATCCGCTGCAGCCACGCGAAGATATTGAACAGGATCGGATTGGTCTCGTCGCGCTTGAGCGCGCCCAGATCGAAACTGCCCGCCGCGTCTGAGTAGCTGTAGGTCACGTAGAATCCGAGCTTGCAGTCCGAGCTGAAAAATCCGTAGCAAAGCGGCGTATTGCGCGGGTCGCGCCGGATGCGCTCCACGTAGGCCTTGAGCAGGGCGTCCGTGTTCATGTAGACCGATTCGCTTTTTTCGACGACGCGGTCCTCCACCAGCTGGAAGGTCACGTCGACGACGATGCCGAGGAGCCCGTAGCCCCCGATCACCCCGGTGAACAGATCGGGATTCTGGGTGCGGCTCGCGGTCACGATCTCGCCGTCGGCCTTCAACAGGCGCAGCGACAGGACGTGCGAGATGATCGGGCCGTAGTCGATGGATTTCCCGTGGATGTTCGCGGCGATCGAGCCGCCGACGGTGAAATTGTCGAACTCCTGCTTGGTGGAGATCGCCAGGCGCTTGGGCTCGAGCACCTGCGTGAGCTGCCCCCAGGTCGCGCCGGTTTGCACCCGAAGGGTCTTTTTCGCCGGGTCGAGCTCGAGGACCTGATTGAGCCCGAGGATGTCGATCATGATGCCGCCGTCCACGATGGATTGCCCCAGGGCGCTGTGGCCGGCGCCGCGGATCGAGACCTTGAGCCTGTTCTGCGCGGCGTATCTCACGACGGCCTGCAACGCCGCTTCCGTCTTCGGGCGCGCGATCTGCGCCACGTTTGCATGGACCATGCGTCCCCAGTCGGTCATGTCCCGACCGGAAACAATGGGCAAATCCGCGGGAATGCCATTCACGGTTGCTCTCCTTTTTCCTCCGATTTGGGGAATCGCGCCGGTGCACCGGACCGTCCTCGCCGGCGCAACGTTCGGTCAGCGCATCCGCCGACCCCGGCCGACTTCACGAGGGATTGCGGCCGCGATGCTTCTCGAGGAACTGCAACAGACGGGGGAAGATGTCGACGTGACAGTTCTTGCCCATGAACACGTCCTGATGGCCGTAGTTCGGAAACACGTGCAGCTCGTGGCGGCCGGGAACGATTTTTTGCAGACGCTCGTAGCACACGATGTTCGAGTCGGTGAACACATGGTTCTGCTCGCCGGTCATGAACAGGACCGGCGTGTTGATGTCCTTGGCATAGTCCATATAGTTGTCCGGGAGCGATTTGTATTTGGGATCCCGCGGCGCGTACTTCACCGCAGTGCTGTCCGAGAACACCATCTTCATCACGTGCCGGTAGTAATGCACGGCGACTCCGCCGTACAGGTCTCCGCCGCGCCGGTGGGTGACGTCGTCCAGGTTCTCGTGCCTGTACAAGGCGGGGAAACCCGTGCCCCACATGAAGCTGAGCATGTGACACTCCGGCACGTTGCATTCCCGGTGCACGGCGGAGACCCCCCAGGACAGCAGCTTCCCCATCGAGAACCCTGGCTCGCGGCGCCAATAAGGGTTCATGTATTCCAGTCCGAGGACATACTCGAACATGAAGGGACCCATGACTCCCTTGAACTTGGACCAGGTCGGTATGCGCGGCGTGAGCGAGACGCTGTTTGAGATCACGCTCGAGATGCCGGTGGTGACCTTGCCGAACAGGCTCATCATGAAAGACACCGAGCCCAGGCAGTGGCAGATCACGTGGATGCGGCAATTCGGTCCGCTGTGGCGGCGCACCGCATCGAAGGCGGGCGGAAAGTCGAACAGCGCAATGTCGTCCATGTTGAAACGATTGCGGTGCAGGTTGTAGCCGTGCCGGTTGCTCATGCGGAAGTCCAGCGTCCACACGTCGGTGAAGCCGCGGTCGAGCAGGAACTGCACCAAGCTGTAATGCTCGGGCATGATGTACATGTCGCTGGAGGTCGTCAGTCCATGGATGATGACGACCACGTCGTCGCAGGGCTTGCGCAGGAAGCGCAACAGGCTCAGGCTCAGCTTGTCCGCAGTGGTGAACGGATGCGTGCTGACCTCCGCGTTGGTCACGCCCTCGGTCGTGTAGAGCGGGATCTCGCGCTCGAACGGCGCCATCTTCGGCATCCCGGAGGGGCCGTAGGTCTGCCACAGGCTGCCCAGGAAATATTTGCCGAAGCGCTCCACGCCCTGCATGCGCTCGGAGAAAGTGCTGCCGCTCGCGCGGATCGTCGTCAGCTCCTTCAGGAAATCCATCGGTTCGATGCGCAGAATCCCCACGGCCTGGACCCGCGCCGAAGCCTCGGCCGCAGCTTCGATATGCCCGCCGAAGACGTTGACGAATAGCGTCGTCGTGTCCTTCCAGATGTCCGGGCCCACGTCGTCCTGGACGTTCTTGAAGCCGCTCAGCGTCAAGGGTTGGCCGGCGCCGTCGCGGAAAAACAGCCGATAGCGCATCTCCCGGCGGTTGCGGTCCGCGGCGTGCACGAACAAGTTGAAAGTGCCTTTTTCGACGACTCTCTTGCCCCCGTAACACGCGGCGTCGACGTAG
The DNA here is from genome assembly GCA_005884335.1 of Betaproteobacteria bacterium. Taxonomy (GTDB): domain Bacteria; phylum Pseudomonadota; class Gammaproteobacteria; order Burkholderiales; family SG8-39; genus VBDM01. Next base: position 3,334 of record VBCJ01000027.1, read on the forward strand.
CCGATAGTCTCGGCCTGGTGCTCCGGGGAGCTCAGGAAACCATCGAGGTCGTCGGAGCGGATCGTGAGGTGAAACATCAAGGAGGTGCCGCTCGACTTGCCTTGGTCGTAGCCGTCCTGGAAGTCGGTTTGACCGAGGGTCACAAACCCTTTCATGTCTTCGGTGAATTGAATCGACGTCAGTTTGGTTTTCGCGTCCATGGTTCTCCCCCCGTTTCCAACGTGAGCGTCAGCGCAAAAGCCGGTCCGTGGGTCGGCCGGCGACGATGAAAAAGATGAATGCCGCGTGTCGATTCATGCCGGTCACAAGTCGGCATCCGGCGCGCGGCCGGTGATGCCCTCGGCCACGCGCTCGGAGAGCGCCGAGATGGTTGCGATCGGATTGGCGCCCAAGGCGGTGGGAACGATCGATCCGTCCGCCACGTAGAGGCCCTTGTAGCCGAATACCTGCCCCATCTCTCGCGGCTGCGCGCTGGTCAGGCCTCCCGCCGGACTGTCCGCCAGCCGGCAGCCGCCGAGCGGATGCACAGTGATGTTCTGGCGGAACGGCCACCACCAGTTGGGCATGGGCACGCAGGCCTTGGCGCCTACCTGGTGGCGGAAACGCTCGCCGGCATCGAGTATGGCCTCGTAAAGCGGCATGTTCTCCTTCCGCGGCCACTCGATCTCGAGATAGCCGGCGGCGTCGAGCCCGGCGACGCCCCCGGCGTTGTCCAGCCCCATGCACAGCAGCACGCTGCTGGAGTAGGACATGTCCTTGCCCAAGACGTCGCCCATGGCAAATCCGATGCGATCCATGGAAGAGCCCGAAAAGAGGCGGCGCAACCCGTCCTTGATCGCTTTCCCGATCGCGGCGAAGTGCGACACGCTGGGACGCAGCCCCTCCACCATCCAGGCGGCGAATGCCGGATAGCTGGCGTCCTCCAGCAGAAAGGCGCGGGGCCTGTCGAAATCGCTGAACAGGTTGAAGTCGGTGCGTTGCGTGATCACAGGACCATAGTTGGGATCGGCAGGCTGCTTGCCCTCGATCACGAAGGACAGGAAGTCGCCGTTGCCGGAGAAACGCTTGCCCAGATTGTCGTTGAGACCGGGCAGAGTCTTGAAGACCTCCCGGCAGCGCAGCAGCAGCTCGTTGGAGCCCAGGGTGCCCGCCGAAACCACGACGCGGCGGGCGCTCGCCGACGTCTCTCGCTTGCCGTTCAGGTCACGGTAATGGACCCGGTAGCCGTTGCCGCCGTCGGCGCCGGCATCGTCCTGCCCGGCCGCATTCAAGGGCACGATCCGTTCGGCCAGGTGCTCGGTCAGGATCCGGGCCCCATAGCGATGCTCTGCGACGAACAGATAGTTCAGATCCACGGTGTTTTTCGAATGCGTGTTGCACCCGACGTCGCATTCGCCGCAATACACGCACGAGGTCTGCAGCGCTCCGTAGCGGTTTTTTTCCTGGACGCCGATCGGAGTGAGCTTGTCGAAATCGTTGCCGAAAAAGACGTTGATGTCGCAGAGCTGCGAGTCGCGGCCTTCTTTTCGGGCGACCTCCCGGAACAGGTCCGCGCGCACCACGCGCCGCCGCGGGTCTTCGTTTTGGGGGATCGGCCGGGCCCCGAGCACCGCCTTGGCGATCTGGTAGTAGGGCTCCAGGCCGGATCGGGTGATCGACTTGGGCCAGCCCTCGGCGAACACCGCCTCCGGCGGGCGCATAAAGACGTTCGCATAGATCAGCGATCCGCCGCCGTACCCGGCGCAGACGACCGCATTCATTCCGCGAAAGTTGCGGATATCGAACATCCCGTGCGATTCGTCCTGCGAGAAATGTTTCGCACGCGCCCTGGCCTCGTCCGGGAGGTTCCAGAAATTGCGCGCCATATCGTGCGGCGTGCGCGGGAACGAGCCCATCGGATAGCGCTTCCCGCGCTCTAGGACCAGGACCCTGCCCGGCCACGCTTTGGAAGTGCGACAGGCGAGGATGCCTCCGCCAAAACCGCTGCCTATTACGACGACCTCGTAGTCGTACGATATTGTCGTCATCTGGAATCCACTCCCCTCACGCCGGTGATGTTCGTCGGAGAACCGGGATCGGTTTCGCTTTAAACGTGATGCCGCGTGTTGGCCGTATTTGCGCCGGGGCGCTGCCGGGAACCGCGCCTCATTTGCGGATCAGGACAGGCGATTCGATCAGCTCCGGGCCGGTCGCCCTGGGGTCCGCGGAAACGATCTCCGGGCCGACCCCGCCGTCACGGGCTTTCCACTTGCGCGGCACGCGGCGAATTCCCACCGGATAAAGGGTCAGGTTGCCCTGGGGGTCGATTTTCATTCTGAGGAAGTTTTTCCAATCTTCTATCGCAAGCGAGGAAAATGCCTCGTTGGAGTGACGGCCGAAGACGTTGATCGAGATCAACAGATAGATCCCCATGATGACCGAGCCGACGATCCACCCCGCGATCAAGATGAGAACTCCGCTGAGCAAGAGCTGAGGTGTACTGTGAAAGGGAGGTCCCATGACGACCGCCAAGCGGGTCGCACCCCACCCGAGCAGAAACACCGCAAGCAGATGCGTCAGTCCGTGAACGGTTCCTGCCACTACTCTATAGGCCCGGGAATGCGTGTCGGTAAACAGCCAAAATCCCAGGAACACCGTCACCACCCAGAACGCCGCGACCGAGGAGTTGAGCGCCGCGTTGAAGGCCACGCGCAAGGCTTGGCCGAACTGGCCGAGTCCGTAGCCGGTGAGATCCACCATCACCGACCAGGCGGTCAGCATGTAAAGCAGCCCGCTCACGATCCCGAACAGGGGATTGGAGAAAAGAAAAAGCAGATTGCGCCAGGAGAGCGATTTCGAGGTTCCTGGATCGGGGAAGCTCTGCTTCAACTTGAAATTGCCGTTGGCGAGCGTCGACACGTCCGGGCCGTGGGTCGGGTGCAGGAACGCGCCGCCGCCGCCCGCGGTGATCTTCTGCGTGCCGTCGCCGGCCTCGTGGCGCCGGTAGTGGTGCAAGTCCCCGGCCAGGAACACCGCGACTTTGCGCTTGAGGACCTTGTTCTCGAGGAACGCGAGGTTGTTCTCGTTGTAGTCCGGATCGTCCTCCCCGTAAATCTGCGCGTAGATCCAGTGAGGCTCGGCATTGCAGAGGATCACCCGGTCCTCCGGGGCCATCGCCTTGGCCACCAATTTGAAATATTCGATCTGACGGTCGTCGAGGTCCGAATCCAGTTGCACGTCGGTGCCGAGCAGCCACCAGCCGCGCGGAAGCTTTGCCGCGAAATAGCTGCGGGTTTGCTTGGCCTGCCATCCGGCGAACCATTCCCTAGTGCAGAACAGCCGCGTGAAGGCCACTAGGCTGTCGTACCAATCGTGATTGCCCGGGACAGCGTAGACCGAGGGGTTGGGTGGCTGGGTATTGCGAAGCGCGCATTCGTACGGCGCGACCAACCGTTGCTTGTATTCGGAGCGGCTCGCGACCGGGTAGACTTCGTCGCCCCCGAACACGAGGATGGCGCCGCGTTTCGTCTCGTGCCGGTTTCCCCGCTCATCCGCGAGCGTCAAATTCGGCTGCGCGAGCGCACAGGCGATGGCGTAGGTCGAGTTCCATCCGTCACCGACGTCCGCCACATAGTCGATCCACATCGACTCGTCCGCACCGACGCTTGAGTAGTCGTCGACGCTGATCTCGGGTGCGGCCAGCGCTTCCAGCAGCCGGAAATCGCCGTGCCGGCCGAACAAGGTCGAGGCCGCAACCTCCATTCCGGTACGGATGAGCTGGAGGGGATCGTACCAGCGCACCATCGGCATCTGCTTGGCTTGGGGCATCGAATTCCTCCCTCGAGAATCCTGCCGAAGAGCGTATTGTCTCCGCTTCAGCCCGCCTTGCCTACCTTTCGGAACTGGCCCGAGATGGTGATCAAGGCCTCCAAGGGAATTTACCTATAGTGCTGTCAGGAATTCCGGACAACCCTGCCAGGGATACGATCTCCGTCCGCTGCCCCGAGCGCCCGGCTTCACTCCACCTTGATCCCCGCCTCCTTGATCAGCTTGGCGTACTTCGCCGTTTCGGATTTCATGAACGCGACGAACTGCTCCGGAGTGCTGTAGACCGCTTCGACGCCCAGATCGGCGAACTTCTTCTTCACCTCCGCGTCCTGCATCGTCTTGACGAGGTCCGCGTGGAACTTCTCGGTGATGGCCTTCGGCGTTGCGGCCGGCATGAACACGCCCCACCAGTTCACCGCGACGAGGCCCGGAACCGACTCCGCGCAGGGCGGAAGCTCGGGCATGATCGGGCTGCGCTCGGCTCCGGTGACGCAAAGGGCGCGCGCCCTTCCGGCCTTGATGAATTGCATCGCCGGCAGCGAATCGGAAAAGATGTACTGGATGTGCCCGGCGACCAGATCCTGCACGCCGAGTATCCCGCCCTTGTAGGGAACTTCAGTCGCCTTCACCCCGGTGATGTTCGTGTACATCGCGCCGGCAAGATGCGAGATGCTTCCCGGCCCGCTGGTTCCATAATTGAGTTTGCCGGAGCTCGACTTGGCGTAGTCGGTCAGCTCGCGCAGCGACTTCGCGGGCACATCGGGATGCACGATGAGGATGTTGGGGCCGGTTGAGATGAGCGATATGGCGACGAAATCGCGCTGGATGTCGTAGGGCACCTTGGAGAGCAGCGGGTTCACCGCGGCCGGTCCGATGTTGCCGACGACGAAGCTGTAGCCGTCGGGCGCTTGCTTGGCCGCAAAATCCATTCCGATCGAGCCCGCCGCGCCCGGTTTGCTCTCGATGATGACGGTCTGCCCCCACACCTCGCCGAGCTTCTGGCCGAAGACCCGCGCCATCAGATCCGAGCTGCCGCCGGGGGGATAGGTCACGATCAGTTTCACCGGCTTCGCTGGATAGGGTTGCGCCAGAGCGCCGACAGCAACGAGTGTCGCGCAGGCAGAAAACGCGACAGCCAGCAGGTTGCGCATGGGTTTCTCTCCTCTAGTCGGCTGAGCCTGCGGTGCGGCTCGCATTTGACTGCCGAGTGTACCCGAATTATCGGGTGCGTTTCCCGGCGCGGGAGGCGGTACCCTATTCACGCGGTGCGCGCGAGCACGCGCCCAGGCCGTGCGCCGGTCGATTTCCCCTCGCGCCAGACCACGGCGCCGTTGACGATCACCGTGTCGATGCCTTTCGCGCGCTGAATGGGCTTCGCGAAGGTCGCCGCTTCGTCGATTTCATTTTCATCGAACACGACGATATCCGCGGCGAAACCCTGCTTCAGGACACCCCGGTCCGCAAGGCCGAAGGTGTTCGCCGTGAGGCCGGTCATCTTGTGCACCGCGGTCTCCAGCGGGAACAGGTTCAAGCCTCTGGAGTAATGTCCCAGCACCCGCGGAAACGTTCCCCACAGCCGCGGATGCGGGGCGGCGTCGTGCGGCAGGCCGTCAGAGCCGATCATGGTGTGCTCGAAGCCGAGAATGCGCTGCACGTCCCGCTCGTCCATCGAGAAGTAGATCGCGCCGGCGGGCAGCAGTTTTTCAACGGCAGCGGGAATCGATAGCCGGAGCTTCGAAGCAATTTCCGTCAGCTCCATTCCCGAGAATTCCGGATGCGGCTTCGACCAGGTCACCAGCACCTTCGACGCGGGCCCGACGCGGCTCACGGAGAGGATCGTGGAGGAGGCGCAGTAGGGATAGCAGTCGAGGCCGATTCTCTGCGAGCGCATGGCCTTCTCGATGATCGGCAGCGTCTCGGCCGAGCGGCCGTGGTTCGGCCTGCCGGCCAGCTTGTGGTGCGAGATCACCACCGGCACGCCGAGCTCGCGCCCGATGCGGAACGTCTCCTCGAGCGAATCGACGACGCGGTCGCCCTCGTCGCGCATGTGCGTGCAGTAGATCCCTCTCCTCGCCGCAAGCGGCCGGCACACCTCGATCACTTCCTCGGTCGGCGCGGCGCGCGCAGGCTCGTAGTACAGGCCGGTCGAGAAGCCGATCGCGCCCGCGGCGAGCGCTTCATCCACCATGTTTCTCATCGAGGATATTTCACGGGGAGATGCGGGCTTCTCGACATCGTCCATCGTCTGCAGGCGCAGCATGGTGTGGCCGACGAGCAGCGCGCAGTTGGTGGCCGGCGGCTGCGCCCGCAGCGCCTCGACATATTCCTTGAACGACTTGAAATGAAACCATGTCCCTTCGCTGTCCATCAGGTCGAGCGGCGGCGTCACCGGCTGCGGCATGCCGCGCGGCGCCGGCGCGAGCGACACGCCGCAGTTCCCGGCCACCACCGTGGTGACGCCTTGGCTCACCTTCGGCGCCATGTCGGGCGCCGAGAGCATCAACCGGTCGTCGTGCGTGTGCGCGTCGATGAAGCCGGGCGCGGCGATCTTGCCGCAGGCGTCGATCTCGATCTCGCCTTTCTCCGTTAATTTCCCGATCCGGGAAATTCTTCCTGAAGAAACCCCTATATCGGCTTCGAAGCGCGGCGCGCGCGTGCCGTCGATCACCGTCGCATTGCGGATCAGAAGCTCGAATTTCATCTAGTCGACTTTCGCACCCGAGCGCCGGATCACCTCGGCCCACTTCGGCGTCTCGCGCCGCACCAGCTCGAGGAACGCTTCCGGCCCGCCGCCGTCGGGCTCGGCGTCGAGCTGCCTGTAGCGCTCCGCCACCGCGGGGGCTGCCAGGGCTTTTCTTATCTCTGCATGCAATCTCGAAATGACTTCTCTGGAAAGACGCGCGGGCC
>VBCJ01000382.1 GCA_005884335.1 Betaproteobacteria bacterium
AGTATCAAATGAGCGCCGCCGATTTCGTGGATCGCCTGCTCTCCCGCGAGCTTGCTGCGGCCGTAAGCGTTGAGAGGATTAGGGCGGTCCTCATCGGTATAGGGCGTATCTTTGGTCCCGTCAAAGACGTAATCGGTCGAATAGTGGATGAGCAGGGCTTGGACACGCTTCGCCTCGTCGGCCAAGATGGCGACCGCAGCGGCGTTGATAGCGTAGGCAGCGTCCGGCTCGCTCTCCGCGCGGTCGACTGCCGTATAGGCTGCGGCATTGATGAGCACTTCGGGCCGCACCGAGCGAACGACCGAGACGATCCGATCTGGAACTGCGAGGTCCAGACCCCCACGGTCTACTGCGATGACTTCGCCGAGCGGCGCAAGGGCGCGCGCGAGCTCCCAGCCGAGCTGCCCGTTTTTCCCGGTAAGCAGAATCTTCACTGAAACGCTTCGGCATCCCGCAGCCGCGTCCCTGCGGCGTCTTTGGCCGATAGTGCGGGCGCGCCGCCGGGGAGGGGCCAATCGATATGAAGTTCCGGATCGTTCCAGAGGATGCAGCGCTCGTGTTCCGGGGCGTAGTAATCCGTAGCTTTATAGAGCACTTCGGCTAATTCACTCAGCACGCAGAAGCCGTGTGCAAACCCTGCGGGAATCCACAGCATCTTGTACGATTCGGCATTCAGGCGAACGCCCTCCCACCGGCCAAAGGTCGGTGAGCTCCGGCGGATGTCCACCGCCACATCGAAGATTTCGCCGGCGACGACGCGAATGAGCTTGCCTTGCGGCTGGCGGATCTGATAATGCAACCCGCGCACCACGCCCCGTCCTGAGCGCGAGTGATTGTCCTGGACGAAACGAGCACGGATTCCTCTGCGCTCGAACTCCCGTTCGTTCCAGCTCTCGAAGAAGAAGCCGCGCGCATCGCCGAATACGCGGGGCTCGAGGAGCAACACTTCAGAGAGTCCGGTCGGCGTGACCTTCATTTGTCGCGCTGGCCGTCTCGCAGCAGCGATAGCAGGTAGTTCCCGTAACCGCTCTTCCTGAGGGGCACCGCCAGCGCCTCGAGCTGCGCGTCGTTGATCCACTTCTTGTGCCAAGAGATCTCTTCGGGGCAGCCGATCTTGAGACCCTGCCGCCGCTCCAGCGTCTCGATGAAATGACTGGCCTCGAGCAGCGTTTCGTAGGTCCCGGTGTCGAGCCACGCGTGTCCCCGCCCCAGCGTTTCCACGTGAAGCATGCCCTCTTTGAGGTAATGGCGATTGACGTCGGTGATCTCCAGTTCCCCGCGCGCTGAAGGCTTGAGCGATTTCGCGATGCGCACGACCTGGTTATCGTAGAAATAGAGACCCGTCACTGCATAGTGCGACTTGGGCTTCGCCGGCTTTTCCTCGATACTGAGGGCCCGGCCTTTCACATCGAACTCGACCACGCCGTAGCGCTGCGGGTCCTGCACCCGGTAGGCGAATATCGTCGCACCCGAGGATTTCTTCGCTGCCTGCCCGAAAGTGGGTTGCAGGTCGTGGCCGTAGAAAATGTTGTCCCCGAGCACCAGCGCGCAGGCTTCGGTGCCGATGAACTTCTCGCCGACGAGGAATGCTTGGGCAATGCCCTTCGGTTCTGGCTGTACTTTGTAGCTGAAGCTCACGCCCCAGGAGGCGCCGCTGCCGAGAAGCTTTTCGAAGCGCGGCGTGTCATCCGGCGTGGAAATGACGAGGATGTCGCGGATATCGGCGAGCATCAGCGTGCTCAAGGGGTAATAGATCATCGGCTTGTCGTAGACCGGCAGCAGTTGCTTGGATACGACCTGCGTCACCGGGAAGAGGCGCGTGCCGCTGCCCCCGGCAAGTATGATGCCCTTCACGCCTCGCCTCGATTGGCATAGTTCTTCTCGATCCAACGGCGGTAGGCGCCGCTCGTCACATGCGCGACCCAGTCCGGGTTGTCCAGATACCAGGCTACGGTCTTGCGCAATCCGGAATCGAAGCTCTCAGAGGGCGCCCACTCGAGCTGGATGGCGATCTTCGTCGCGTCCATCGCGTAACGACGATCGTGTCCCGGGCGGTCCTTCACGAAGGAAATCAACATGGAATGTGGCTTCTTGCGATTGGGTCTCGCCTCGTCGAGCAGAGCGCAGATTGCGTTCACCACCTCGAGATTGGTCTTCTGGTTGTAGCCACCGACGTTGTAACTCTCGCCGACGCGGCCGTGCTCAAGGACTTGTCGGATCGCCGTGCAATGATCCTGCACGTACAACCAGTCGCGTACGTTGCCACCCTCACCGTAGACCGGCAAGGGTTTGTGGGTGATGGCGTTCAGGATCATGAGGGGAATGAGCTTTTCGGGAAACTGATAGGGGCCGTAGTTGTTCGAGCAGTTGACGATCAGCGTCGGAAGCCCATAGGTGTGATAGTACGCGCGCACCAAATGGTCGGCGGCCGCCTTCGAAGCTGCGTAGGGGCTGTTGGGCGCGAA
>VBCJ01000383.1 GCA_005884335.1 Betaproteobacteria bacterium
GGGTCCGGTTCGGGGACGGCCTGCCGACGTTTCAGCAGTGGCGAAACGACAATGCCGTCTGAGAATCGATAGGATTGGGAATGGATCCCCTCGAACGCAACAAACGGAACGTCACGGCCTTCTACGACCTGGCGTTCAACCAAAGCAAGCCCGCGGTAGCGATGGAAAAGTACGGGGGCGACCGCTACGTCCAGCACAACCCGCAGGTGGCGAACGGCAAGGAGGCGTTCATCGCGTACTTCGACCAGATGGCGCGGGAATACCCGGGCAAGCGCGTCCACTTCAAGAGAATATTCGCGGAGGGGAACTACGTCATCCTGCACTGCCACCAGGAGTGGCCGGGCTACAGGGACCGGGACTGGGCGGGCATGGATATTTTCCGGCTGGACGACCGGGGCAAGATCGTCGAGCACTGGGACGTGCTGCAGGTGGTGCCCGAGACCTCGGCCAACGACAATACGATGTTCTGAGCCGGGAGGCTCGAGCTACTTCCCCTTCGGAACCGTCCAGAGATAGAGCGTGCTCGCCCCCGCCTGCACCGTCTTCTCCGGCGGCCAGGCGTCGCCGAACCCATAGCGGTGCGCGACGATGCGCGTTCCGGGAGCGAGCTCGCGAAGCAGCTTCGGCAGAAGGCGCCGGTTGAGCGTCTCGAAGAGGAACAGCGTCACCACCGTGGCTTCGCCGATGTCGGCCTCGAACAGGTCGCCGCGCACGAAGCGCACGCGGTCTTCGACCCCGGCGCGGCGCGCGTGGTAGACCGCCATGCGCAGCGGCACGGGGTCGATGTCGATGCCGACGCCGCGCGCGCCGAAGTCCTTCGCCGCGGCGATGACGATGCGCCCGTCGCCGCAGCCCAGGTCGTAGACCACGTCCTTCGGACCCGTGTTCGCGAGCTCGAGCATTCCCAGGACCGCTTCGTCCGTGCTCGGGAAATACGGCACCTCCGGATCGAATACCGGTGCGACCCCGTCGGTGAGCTTCGTGTCACCGAACCGGTCGAGCACGGCGCAGCCCGGCACGAGCAGCGCGAGGCCGAGAACAACGAACCGGGGACAGACCACGGTTTTCGCTATGGCTTCTTCAGTCCGGAAACCGTGGTCTGTCCCCGGTTTCCGAAGAGCATGACCGCCGCGCCCGCGGCGAGAACCCCCAGGCCCACCAGCGCGTGAGCGCGGTGATAGGCGAGGCTCGAGTAGAGCAGATACGCGCAGGTGAGCACGAAAATTCCCGGCACCAGCGGATAGCCGGGCACGCGGAAGGGCCGCGGCGCCTCGCGCTCCTTCAGCCGCAGGACGAAGAGAGCGACGCCGGTCAGCATGAAAAAGCCCCAGAACACCGGCAGCGAATATTCCACCAGGCCCTTGAAGCCCGCGTTCTGGAAAGCGCCGAAGACGACCAGAGCGAGCGCGATCGCGCCCTGCACGAGCATCGCGGTGCGCGGCGAGCCGCTCGCCTCGTCCCAGCGGCCGAGGAAACCGAGCAGCGGCCAGTCGCGCCCGAGCGCGTAGTTCGAGCGCGCGCCGACGATCATCGAGCCGTTCACCGAGGTCAGCGCGGCGATCGCGATCATCACCGAGATGAGCTTCTCCCCGGCCGGTCCCCAGACGCGCTTCATGAGGTCCGCCGCGACCGCGTCCGAGCGCGTCATGCCCTCGTAACCGAGTCCCTTCAGGTAGGCGAGGTTCACGAGCAGGTAGAGCAGCGTCACGATGCCTATGGAGAGCAGCAGCGCGCGCACCATGTTGCGCCGGCGGTCGCGCACCTCCGCGGAAATATAGGCGGCGTCGTTCCAGCCGCCGTAGGTGAACAGCACGAACACCATCGCCGAGCCGATTCCCGCGCCCATGTACCAGGGGGCTCCGCCGCCCGCCGGCGGCGCAGCCGGCGCCGGATCGGGCGCGAGCGCGAAGAGCACCACCACCACCCCCGCCGCCCAGAGAGCCGAAGATTGCGGGCCGAGATGGATCACGCGCGACATGTAGTCGCCGAAAAGATAGGCGAACACCGCGATCGAGCCCGCGACGACCACCGTCATGCGCGCCCAGCCGTAGAGGAATGCGAGCGGACGCCCGTAGGCCCGGCCGATGAAATGGTATTCGCCGCCCGCGGATGGGAACGCCGTCGCGAGCTCGGCGTAGCACAGCGCGCCGATCACGGAGAACGCGCCACCCGCGACCCACACCGCGACCAGCAGCGCCGGGCTTTCCACGGCGCCCGCGACGATCGAGGGCGTGCCGAAGATTCCGGCGCCGACGATGAGGCCCACGATGATCGCGGTGGCGTCGCCGAGCGCGAGGACCTGCGCCGGGCCGGAGGGAGACTGCGGGGATTTTTCGGGAGCCGGCATCATAGAGTCAGAAATTGCGCCGTGTGGGAGTTGCGCCGGCGCAGATCGGCCAAGCACTCTTCGAGCGGCAGGTCGAAAAGCCGCTGCGCGGCGCGAGCGCGGCCTTTCAGCTCCGCCCAAGGGATGCGCCGCGGCCCGCCGCGGAGCGCGAAGGCGATGACGTTATCCTCCTCTTCGGCGAGCAGCAGCGCCGGATTGCGGCCGAAGCTATCCTCGATTCGCCCGCAGTAGGTTTCGATGCGCTTGTCGTCGGACATGAAGTTGGCGACCATGACGCCGCCCGGGCGCAGCGCGGCGAAGGCGCTGTCGTAGAAGGATCGCGTGCACAAGTCCTTCGCCGGACTGCCGTCGACGAACCCGTCCACGACGAGCACGTCGCAGCTCGCGGGCCGCTGCGGCACGACCTCGGCTCCGTCGCCGATCACGATTTCCAGCCGTGCGTCTTCCTGCGGAAAGTGAAAGTATCTCCGCGCCGCGGTGACCACGCCCGGATTGATCTCGACCACCGTGACGCGCGTCTGCGGCATGCGCTGGTGGATGAAGCGCGCC
>VBCJ01000384.1 GCA_005884335.1 Betaproteobacteria bacterium
GCGCGAACATCGCGCGGTCGATCGTGAGCTGCTGGATCCGATGGAGCAGCGCTTCACGCTTGGCGGTGTCCCGCTCGCGCGCCTGCTGCTGGAACAGCTCGTCGATGTCCGGATAGCCGCCGTACGCGTAGCTCCCTTTCGAGTAGACGAACGCCTCGACGCGCGACGCCGCGTTGCCGGCGTTGCCGGCTCCGACGAGGAATAGCCCGCGGAGCTTCTTTTCCTGCCAGGCGGCGTAGAACGTCGCGCGCTCCATTTGCCGGAGCCTCACCCGGATTCCCACCGTGTTCAGGTAGTTCATCGCCGCCTCGGCAATCGTGGCGAACCCTGGAATGGGCGTCATCTCGCCTGCATCGAAGCCTCGGGGATAGCCGGCGTCCGCGAGCAACTGTTTGGCCTTCTGCGGATCGTAGGGATGAGGCTCGACCTGCAGCGCGTAGTCCATCACTCGGGGCACGATGACGCCGGACGGTGGGCAAAAACCCAGGCACGCGGCGTCGCTGATCGCCTTCCGATCGAGCGCGTAATTCACTGCCTGCCGCAGGCGCTTGTCGTGCCACGGGGATTTCGGGTCCCACTGATCCGCGAACTCGATCCAGAAGACGGAGGCGTGTCGCGTCGCCACCAGCGCGAGGCGCGGATCGCGCTGGACGTTCTCCGCTTCGGGTCCGTCGAGGACGAAGGCCATGTCCGCTTCGCCCTTCTTGAGCATCGCCACGCGCGTGGTGCCTTCTGGCACGCTCTTCATCACCAGCCGCTTGACGTACGGCGCGTGCCGCCAGTAGCCCGGGTACGCTTCCAGCACGACCTCGACGCCGGGCGTGTGGCTCACGAACCTGTACGGACCGGCGCCGACCGGCGCTTTCCTGAACCCGTCGTCGCCGACCTGCGTGAGGTATTTCTTCGGCACGATGATTCCGGCGGCGGTGGCCGTGGTCCCGTAGAACGTCATGAAGTCCGGCCACGGCTCCTTCAAGTGAAATCGCACCATGACCGGATTGACGACTTCCACCTGACGCACGCGCGCCTGCAGCTCCTTGGCGCCTGTGCCCCGGTAGCGCTCGAAGCTGAACTTGACGTCCTCGGCGGTCACGGGGTCACCGTTGTGGAACTTGAGGCCGCGGCGGAGCTTGAACTCGTACGTGAGCCCATCCGGACTTTCCGTCCACGACTCCGCCAGGCTCGAGCCCATTTTTTGACCGGGCAGCGGCCGCACGAGCGCGTCGTGGAGCGTGTGCAGCATGCCGAACGGCGTGATCTGGGCGGGCGCCGTCGACGGATCGAACCACGTTGGCGCGATGGTGACGTGCCAGGCCATGACGGCCTCGCCAGTGGGAGTCTGCGCGGCTGCCAGGGGGACCATCGCCAGGAAGAAGGAGACCGCGGCGAGCAGGCCGGCGAGACGATGCGATCGGATTCGCCGGAGCACGTCGTTATCGCTGAGGCCGAGCATCCGGCACCTCCGATCCGGGAGCGCGGGCTCCCTCCGAGACGAGATAGCGGCCCTCGTCGTCGCGACCCAGGACGTCGCTCGCGCGCACTTCGCCCCACGCGCGGAGAAAGTCGCGCCACGCGACGTTGGAGCGTAAGCGACATAAATGCCCATTACTCGGCCGTCGCCGCTCCCCCGATGTGTCACCGGGCGCCCCTGCCCCCCAGGTACAGCGGCCGCTGGAACGGTGAGTCGGCGCATGGTCGTCAGTCAGCTAGTAGCTGCCGTGTTCGATTGAACCGTCCGAACATGCATGTCCGACGCGATCAGGAGCATGTACGTCTTCGAGCCGACCATGTAGGGGAGGAGCGTCCAATTCGTGCTCGGTGGTGGACGATACGTGATCGAAGAACGTGCTCATGGAACCACCAGCAGTTGTCGCAACGACCGCACGAAGTCGAGGATGTCCACGTCGGCGCTCAGGACGAAGCCCACCACGGCGCTCGCGAGGGCCACCACAAGGGTTCCGAGAACCCACTGGAATTGACGCCGCGGTCTCAAGCCGCCAAGGGCCAAGACCCGCCGCTGCGACGTCATGCCCTCTTCCAGGTACTCGATTGCCTGATTGACGGCTTGCCGATCGATGCGGCGCTTTTGATCGGCGTACCCGAAGAGGAGGCAGTGATCGCCGAGGATGCTGATGACTCGGGGAATCCCGCCGGAATACTCCATGATCCGGTCGACCGCGGCCTCGTTGAACAAGGCCATGTCGTGCGCGCCGGCGACCCGCAGCCGGTTGCGGATGTACTCGGGGACCTCTTGCGGGGTGAGGAGCGGGATCTGGCAGCGCAACACGACCCGCTGCTTGAGCTGCCGGAGCTCCGGGAGATCAAGCTTGGCCTTCAGCTCCGGCTGCCCCGCCAGCAGGATCTGCAGAAGTTTACTGGTTGCGGTCTCGAAGTTCGAGAGCAAGCGGATTTGCTCCAGCGTCGCCGCGTCTAGGTTCTGCGCCTCGTCGATGATGAGGGCGGTGTTCTGGCCAGCCCGCTCACGCTCGATGAGGAAGTTGCTCAAGGCGATGAGCCGCCGCGCCTGCGATTCCCCGGGCTTGCTGATCCCCAAGTCCTCGAGGATGTACTCGAGAATACCGTCGAACGGCAGCGTCGAGTGGAAGACGTAGGAGACCGCCGTGTCTCCGTCGAAGCGCCGAAGAAGGGCCTGAAGCAATGTGGTTTCCCCCGTACCCGCCTTGCCGCTCAGGACGATGAAGCCCTTCCGCTCCTGGGTTCCGTAGTGCAGCTGGGCGAGGGCCTCCCGGTGTCCCGGACTCATGTAGAGGAATCTCGGGTCCGGCGTCGAGTTGAACGGTTTCTCGTTGAGTCCGTAGAAGTTCAAGTACATGCTA
>VBCJ01000385.1 GCA_005884335.1 Betaproteobacteria bacterium
AACCGGGACGATCTGCCTTCGGAAGACGAACAGTTCGAGGCCTACCGCGAGGTCGCCGATGCGATGCACGGCCGACCGGTCACGATCAGGACGCTCGACCTCGGGGCCGACACGAGCATAAACGGCGCCGACCGAGGCGGTCCCAACCCCGCGCTCGGCCTTCGCGCGATACGCTTCTGTCTTGCCGAGCCCCAGATGTTCCTCACCCAGCTCCGCGCGATCCTGCGCGCCTCCCGCCACGGAAAGATACGCCTGCTCATCCCGATGCTCGCCCACGCGCACGAGGTCGAACAGACGTTCGCCGCGGTGCGGCAGGCAAAGGAAACGCTCGACGATCACAAGATCCCATACGACCGTCGCATACAGATCGGCGGCATGATCGAGGTGCCGGCCGCGGCGCTGTCCCTGAAATATTTCGTCCGCAAACTGGATTTTCTTTCGATCGGGACCAACGACCTGATCCAGTACACGCTCGCGATCGATCGCACCGACGATACGGTGGCGCATTTGTACGATCCGCTGCACCCGGCGGTGCTGCAGCTTATCGCGCAGACCATCCGCGGCGCCAAGCGCGCCAGGACTCCGGTCGCGGTGTGCGGAGAAATGGCGGGCGACGCGGCCATGACGCGTCTTCTGCTCGGCTTCGGGCTGCGGGAGTTTTCGATGCATCCGGCGCAACTGCTCGCGATCAAGCAACAGGTCCTGCGGACCCGGGTCCGGGAAGTCGAGGAGCCGGCCGCGCGCGTCTACCGCGCGCACGACCCCGTAAAGGCGCGCGCACTGCTCGCGAAGCTCAACGCCTGAGTTCCGGCCCACGGCCCGTCCACGCCGAGAGATCGATGCTGCGAGAGGTCCTCATCGTCGAGCAGGCCAACCCGTCGCTCAGGCGCAGGTGGTTCGAGAGCGATTACTTCGACCTGTTCATCTGGCAGGACCTCGGCGGGGCCTTCGTCAGATTCCAGCTCTGCTATGACGTCGAACTGAACGAGCGCGCCCTGGTATGGAGCGATCGCGACGGCTTCTATCACGACGGCGTCGACCATGGCGACGGCGGGCCCGAAGGCGGGCGCGGGCAGGTGCCGATCCTGGTGCGCGATGGAAAATTCGATTCGGGAACCGTCGTGCCACGCTTCGAGCGCGAGGCGGCCCAGATGCCGGCCGACGTGCGCGATTTTGTCATCGCCAAGATGCGCGATCATCTGATCGAGCTGCACCGGCAGAAAATGGGCCGCAAGCGCGTGCGGCGCGAGCGCTGGCAGCAGCGCAAACCCCGATTCAAGCTGTCTCCAAAAAATTGACGCCGCCGCCCCGCTGAGGTAAGTTTCTGCTTCGCGCCGATTTGATCATCAGCTTGCAGGCGCCGCCGGTTCGTAACCGGGCGTAAAACAAATATTGCTAAAGCGAGGGCGACCCGTTTAGCAGGCAGGCTAAGCGGGTTTTTTATTTCATGGCGCCGAGAAACCACATAGAACCGCGCTCGGTCGGCGCGGTCAGGCCGCAAATGCTGAGCTTCACCGAACCGCTCCGCTTTCGCAGCGGAGCGGTTCTGAATTCGTACGACCTCGTCTACGAGACCTACGGGACGCTGAACGCGGCGAAATCGAACGCCGTGCTCGCCTGTCACGCTCTCAACGCGGCGCACCACGTGGCCGGCTACTATGCCGATGACCCGGAGAACGTCGGCTGGTGGGACAACATGATCGGGCCCGGCAAGCCGGTGGACACCGAGAAATTCTTCGTCGTCGGCGTCAACAACGTCGGCGGCTGCTTCGGCTCGACCGGTCCGAAGAGCGTCGATCCCAAGTCCGGGAAGCCTTACGGTTCCTCATTCCCCGTCGTCACGGTCGAGGACTGGGTCAACGCGCAGGCCCGGCTCGCCGACCGGCTGGGCATCGATTCCTTTGCCGCCGTGATGGGAGGGAGCCTCGGCGCGATGCAGGCGCTGCAATGGACGATCGGCTATCCTGATCGCATCCGCAATGCCATCGTCGTCGCGGCGGCGCCCAGGCTCTCGGCGCAGAACATCGCCTTCAACGAGGTGGCGCGCCAGGCGATCACCACCGACCCCGATTTCCACGGCGGCGACTACTACGAGCACGGCGTGGTGCCCCGCCGGGGCCTGCGCCTTGCGCGCATGATCGGCCACATCACGTACCTGTCGGATGACGCGATGATGGAGAAGTTCGGCAGAGCACTCCGCTCGGACTCGATTCAGTTCCATTTCGACGTCGATTTCGAGATCGAGTCCTACCTGCGACACCAGGGCGACAAGTTCTCCGAGTATTTCGACGCGAACACCTATTTGCTGATCACGCGCGCGCTCGACTATTTCGACCCGGCGGCCGCGCACGACAACGATCTGTCGAGGGCACTCGCAGCGGCACGCGCCCGGTTTCTGGTGGTGTCGTTCACCTCGGACTGGCGTTTCGCGCCGCCGCGTGCGAGGGAGATCGTCAAGGCGCTCCTGGACAACCGCCGCGACGTGTCCTACGCAGAGATCGACGCACCGCACGGGCACGACGCATTCCTGCTCGACGACGCGCGCTACCACGCGCTCGTGCGGGCTTATTTCGACGGCATCTTCGAGCGCCCATGACCAGGCAGATACAGGCCGCGCTCTCGGACCGCTCCGACTTCCAGGCGATCGCCGCCTGGGTCAGGCCGGATTCCACCGTGCTCGACCTGGGCTGCGGCGATGGGACCCTGCTCAAGTACCTGAGACAGACCCGTAACGCGCGGGGTTACGGGATCGACATCGCCGACGCCAACGTGCTCGCCTGCGTGAAAAACGGCG
>VBCJ01000386.1 GCA_005884335.1 Betaproteobacteria bacterium
TCGCCGGCGGCGGTCGAGATCTACAAGTATTCGCTGTGCGCCGTGCTGATCGTGCCGCAGACGCTGCTGCTCGGCATGACTTTCCCGCTCCTCTCGGGCGCGGTGATCCGGCGCGGACCCGAAGCGAGTGGCCATCATCTGGCGATGCTCTACTTCACCAACTCGATCGGCGCGGCCGCCGGAGCCCTCGCCGCCGCGTTCCTGCTGATCGGCTGGCTCGGAATGCCGGGAACGATGCGGTTCGCGGGAACGCTCAACCTCGCGCTCGCCGCTGCGGTCCTCGCCATTGCCCGCTTCGGCGAGCCTGCCGCCGTCGCCGCGGCACCCTCCGGCGGCCCGGCGCCGTCCGGGAGCTCCGTCGTCCGCTTGTTTTTCGCAGGGGCCTTCGTCACCGGTCTCGCTTCGTTCATCTACGAGATCGTCTGGATCAGGATGTTGTCGCTGGTGCTCAGCTCTTCGTTCCACGCGTTCGAACTGATGCTTTCGGCGTTCATCACCGGTCTCGCGCTCGGCAGCCTGTGGATCCGCCGCCGCCTCGACCGGCTCGCCGACCCGGTGCGCTTCGCCGGTCTGGTGCAGATTTTCATGGGCCTGGCCGCGCTCGCCGCGCTATTCGTCTACCACTGGACATTCGACTGGATGGCATGGGCGCTCGGCGTGCTTCAGCGCAACGACAGCGCCTATCCGCTGTTCAACCTGTTCAGCCACGCGCTCGCGTTCGGCGTGATGCTGCCCGCGACTTTCCTTGCCGGAATGACGCTGCCGCTTTTCACGCAGGCGCTGTTGCGCGGCGGACGCGGCGAGCGCGCCATCGGCCAGGTGTACGCCGCAAACACCCTCGGCGCCATCGCAGGCGTGCTGCTCGCCGTGCATGTGCTGATGCCCGCCGTCGGGCTCAAGCTCGCCATGGTAATCGGTGCCGCCACCGACATACTGCTCGGCACGTGGCTGTTGCGCTACTCGCAGGCGGCGTCGCGGCGCGTCCATGCGTTCGCCGCAGTCATCGTCGGCATGCTCGCGGCGACGGCGACGGCGCGCGTCGCGATCCTGGAACCCGAGCGCCTTTCCTCCGGAGTCTTCCGCTATGGCCAGGCCGCACCCGAGTTCGGCGCGGTGGTCTTCTACCGCGACGGCAAGACGGCATCGGTCGCGGTGCGAGGCAGGGAAGGCGCCCTGTCGATCCTCACCAACGGCAAATCGGACGCAGCCCTTCGCCTCGACGCGAATCAGCCGCCGACGCAGGACGAGTTCACTATGGCCCTGCTCGGGGCGCTGCCCTTGCTCATCAAGCCGGACGCGAAGACTTTCGCCAACATCGGCTGGGGTTCCGGCCTGAGCGTCGAGGTCGCGCTCTCGCACAGCGGCCCCGTGGTGATCGATACCGTCGAGATCGAGCCGGCCATGGTGGCCGGAGCGCGCTCGTTTTCTCCCCGGGTCGACCTCGCCTACCGCGACGCGCGCAGCCATGTGTACTTCGAGGATGCGAAGAGCTATTTCGCCCGCCACGGGAAACTCTACGACGTGATCATGTCCGAGCCTTCCAATCCCTGGGTCAGCGGCGTCGCGGCGCTCTTCACCACCGAGTTCTATCGGGACACCAAGCGCTACCTCGCGCCCGGAGGCCTGTTCGTGCAATGGGTGCACACCTACGATTTCAACGACCGGCTGTTCGGCTCCGTCGTTTCGGCGCTCGGCGAAAATTTCGCGGACTATGAAATCTACGAAACGAATCCCGGCGACCTCATGATCGTCGCGGTCGCCGAAGGCCGCGTGCCGCGCCCGAAGCCGCTGCCCGAATCGGAAGCGGCGTTCATGGAGCAACTGCGTCGGATCGGCATCACGCGCTCCGAGGAGATCGCCGTGCGCAGTCTAGGCGCCAAGGAGCAGATCGGACCGCTATTCACCGCGCTCGGTGCGCCGGTCAATTCGGACTTTCACCCCTTGGTACAGCTCGAAGCTCCGCGGAGCCGTTTCGTTGGAAGCACGGCGCGGGCGGTTCAGGAGCTCGCCGCCGCGCCGCTGCCGATTCTCGAGATGACCGGCGGCACGCACGGGGTGTACCTCAAGCAGCCGGTCCCCGATTATGTGCCCTCGCTCCCCTTGCGGGTCCAGTCGGCGGCCCTGGAGATCGCGCGCGTGCTCGCGGACCGCTCGGCAGATCCCCTGCGTTCCAGCGAGCCGGGGGTGATCCCGATCCTGCTCGCCTTGAAGCGCCCCGCCGCGCTGTGCGCGGACGAGCCGCCGAAGACGGCCATCGAGCTGCTGCACCGCGCCGGCGAGATCACCCTTGCCCATCTCGCACCGGACAAGCGGCGCGCTCTCTGGGTCGAGCACAAGTGGCTCGATTGCACGCCCCGCTCGTCCCGCGTCCGCGAAAGCTTCGAGGTGTATGGCGCGATCGCGGTGCGCGACGCGAATGCGATGCTCGCGCGCGCCCGCGCGCTGCTCGCGGGACCGGCCCAGGGCGGGGACGATTGGGACCGCTACCTGCTCGGCACCGCGATGCTCGGCGCGCACTCCGCCGGCGAGCCTGAGGAAGCGCGGCGGCTCTGGAAAAGCTATGGGAGCACGTTCTATCCGCGCGGCGACATTCCCCCGCACATGATGTACCTCGCCAACCTGCAGTGAGCTTGGCCGGCCGCTCAGCCTTTGAGAGCGCGCGCGCGAATGGCGTCGAGCGTCGTGGAGGTCGTGATCGCCTGCGGGTCGAGGCGGACTTCGATCAGCGCCGGTTTGCCGGAAGACGCGGTTTCGCGCGCGGCGCGTTCGAAGGCTGGTGCGAACTGCGCCGTCTCCTCCACGGTCGCGCCGTACGCGCCGTAGGCGCGCGCGAGCGCCGC
>VBCJ01000028.1 GCA_005884335.1 Betaproteobacteria bacterium
CAGCCGCTTCGTCCCCGGCATTCCGGGGCGCAGCGTCAATCGGGTTTCCATCCGCGCTCCCTTCCGCGCTGAACGCGCGAGCGGGAGGGCCGTGGACAGTCCGCCGTCAGGAATCGAACTTCTTGAAGAGAACGGGAGCGAGCGCCACCAGTGCGGCGAGTATGAGGGCGGCCAAGGGCGCGCCACGCGCGATGTTCGCCAAGGGAAGAACGACGAAGATCACGACGAGAATCCAGGGAGGCAGGGCGCGGCTGTACTTGAGGTAGGCGAGAAACCCAGCGGGGACCCGGACGCGCTTCCCCCGCTCCGAGCGGTCCCTTTGCGCCGCACGTTCCTCGAGCCAGATGAGGAACACGTAGAGCTGCCCCACCACTCCGCACAGCCACACCGCCGCGCCGAGAAGCAGGGCGAAGAACCTCAGCCACAGCGGCGGGTCATAAGCCAGCCGGGCGGTCCTGAACATGACGTCGATGGAGCATATCGTGCTGACGAGGAAGAACACGAGAACCACGGGAAGCACGGTCCATATTCGCGATACGATGTAGTCGCGGAAGACGTCGTCGTTCTGGAATTTGAGCGCGAAGTCGCGCGCGTCGCGCAGCACCCTGCGCGGGCGCAGCTGGTCGAGCATGTCGTCCGCTGCCGCGCGCAACTCGCGCTCGTCGAGCCTCGCTCCGCGGAATCGCCAGCGAAAGATCTTCACGGAGAGCATCCTAAGACCATCCGCGGACCTATGCAAATGTCATGGGATTTGCGCCGTGCAAACCGCACGCGGGCCGCGCCTTCCTCAGGCGCCGCGAGGACCGCCGCCATCGTGTAAGCTTCGACACATGAAAACCATCGCGATCGAGGAGCATTTCATCACGCCGATGTACCGGCAGAAGGTCGCCGCGAACGAATTCCGGAATTTCTATCTCACCTCCCGCGGCGAGCAGATCGGCCACGACATCGTCGAGCAGAATTCGGATCTCGGCGCGAAGCGCCTCGCTCACATGGACGCCGCCGGAATCGATGTGCAGGTGCTCTCGTTCGGCTCGCCCGGGCCGCAAGGCTTCGGTGCGGACGTCGCGATCCCGATGGCGAGGGACGCGAACGACCGCGCGCACGCGGCGGTCAAGGCGCACCCGGACCGTTTCGCCGCCTTCGCCGCGCTGGCGACCGCCGACCCCGGCGCCGCGGCCGAGGAGCTTGGGCGCTGCGTCACCCAACTCGGTTTCAAGGGCGCGATGATCCACGGCCACACCCAAGGGAGTTTCCTCGACGAGAAGAAATACTGGGTCATCTTCGAGCGCGCCCAAGCGCTCGACGTGCCGCTCTATCTGCACCCCACCCTGCCGCACCCGGACGCGCTCAAGGCCTATTTCCAGGGATACGAGGACCTCGCCCGGGCGGGCTGGGGTTTCGCGGTGGATACGAGCTGCCATTTTTTGCGGATCGTCTTCGCCGGGGTGTTCGACGCCTACCCGCGCCTCAAGATCATCCTCGGGCATCTGGGCGAAGGGTTGCCTTTCGCGATGCACCGGCTGAACGATCACACCTGGCGCGCGGCCGCGCGAAGAGGTCTTGAGAAAACGCCGCTGCAGTATCTAAAGGACAATCTGCTCGTCACCACCAGCGGCAACTGGTACGAGCCCGCGTTCCTGTGCACGCTGCTCGCGCTCGGCGTTGACAATATCCTGTTCGCCGTGGACTGGCCCTACGAGCCGAACACCGCGGGAATGGAATTCTTGAAAAAACTTTCGATCAGCGACGCGGACCGCGAGAAGATCGCTCACGGCAATGCCGAGCGTATCCTGCGGATGTGATGCCGGCGCGTCTCCCCTCTCCGTGTGGTGGCGCACAGATAAGCCTGCCGACTAGGTCATAATGGGCGTGTGAGTGAGGGCCATATGGACAGAACAGGGTTGAGGGCGAGCGGCAAGCCGGGCCGGTCGTCAACTCGAAGATAGGCCGCCGTCATTTCCCATCCCGATCAGCCGTGGGCAATTCGCGTTTCGCGAGCGGATTCCAGCGAAGCGCTGGATCGCCTGATGGACGCTTGGTACAAGGGGGTCATTGCCGGAGGGGGCCTGAACGGAGCGATCGGCTTCGACTCGCACATGGAGCGCAGGGATTGGGAAAGCGCGAAGAACAGCATCGAGCGAACCTATGGGCGCTCGAGCCGCGTGCACCAGCTCACCCTGGATACCTTGAGCGCCGCAATACAGAACAGAAGGATGCTCGGCCCCCGGCTGGCGAGCTGACAGCGTGCCCACGAATCCCGCTCTCGAGACGGCATGGCGTAATCTGAATCGCTGGTCCACGATTCTTTGGCTGCTGTGCTTCGGCTGCTTTCCCGGAATGTTCCTGCTCACTTATCTGCTGAACGACGTGCTTCTCCAGGAGGCGTCGTTCTTCGTTGTCGCGCTCGCCTGGGTGGGCGCGTTCGCCTGGGCTGGAAGCCGGATGGCGAGCTTTGCATGTCCCCGCTGCAACAGGGCGTTCTTCGAGAACTGGTACTTCTTCAAGCCGCTCAGGCGAAACTGCGCCCATTGCAGCCTGACCCGGTGGGCGAAAGAGATGCCTCCGCCGGCTGCGACCGGATCCTGACGGCCGCGCTAGCCGGAAGGCCTCGGCGTGACGTGGCCGCACCTTCCGCAGGTGCGGCGCGATTCTTCCGAATAGAACTCCTCGTAGACGCGCGACACCGGGTCCTCGCGGTAGTCGGCGACGTGCCGGACCGCTTCGTACAGCTGGGCGTGGCACTTCTCGCAGTACCAGAAAAAGCGGTCCCTCTCCTCGGAGCGGCGCTTGCGCTCCAGCACGAGCAGAAACGAGTCGGGCGAGAAGCGCGGCGAGTGCCGCACGCCGGCCGGGCAGTAGATGATCTCGCCCTCGCGGACCAGCGCCACCTTCTCCGCGCCTTCGGGCGTCAGGTAGTGCAGGTTCATCTCGCCCTTGATCATGTACATGACTTCGTCGCTCGGATCCGAATGGAACTCGCTGCGGTGCGCTCGCCCGCGCGCGACGAACGCGATGGTGTCGGGCGCCTGCCAGAGGATGCTCACCGGCTTGACGCTCTTCCTGATGCCCTCGGAAACCTCCGCGAGGCTGACGGCCTTGAGCTCTGTCATTTTGCGCTCATGTTCCCGGTTCAATCCGTTACGCTGTCACGCCGGAGATTGTAAGCGCAACAGGTAGGTAAACGGTAAGATCGCAACACCGTTGGTTCTTGGCAAATGAAAACAGCGAATGCGGCTGCGATCCTCGCTAGCGTCGTCTTTCTGAAAATCCAGGAGTTCGCCCGCAGGCCTGTCCAGGTACAGGCGCGCCTGCGGGCGCAGCTCGAAGCCGTCGTCGCGGTGACCACCGCCGAGCTCGCGCCCGCGAGCCGCATCGTGCTCGACGCCGCGGACGGGGCCGCCATCGTGGTTCTCGGCGATCCCAAGGGAGCCTTGCGCCTGGCCGAGCGCGCGCTCGCCGCAACGGCGGCCGGGCTCCCCTTGTGCGTCGGGGTCAATCACGGCGCGGTGCAGCTGGCGACCAGCGGCCGGGACGACGACGGGCTGATCGGCGACGGCATCGCGGTGGCGGCGAGCGTCGCCGAGTTCGCTTCGCCCTCGCGCCTGCTGATGTCGCGGTCCTTTCGCGACGCCATGGCCGATGCCTCGCCGGGGCTCGAATCCGGCGTTTTTCCGGCGGGGGTTTTTACCGACGCGGGGCTTCGGACCCACGAGCTGTTCAGCCCGGACGGGCGGGTGGCCGAGCGCAGGCGGACACGCTTCCTCGCGCTCAGCGTCGCGGCCGTGATCGGGCTCGTCGGGGCCGGCGTCGCGGCACGGGTGTCGGCGGAGGGCCACCAGAAGTTCGTGGACGGCGTTGTCGTCAAAATCCGGCAAACGATCGCGCAAGGCGAGAGGGTCCTCGGCGACGTGATCGAAAAAGTCCGATGGCAAAGAAGAAACTGACCAAGATCGGCCGCTACAAGATCCTCGGCGAGCTGGGCCGCGGCGCGATGGGGATCGTCTACGAGGCCGAGGACCCGGCTCTCGACCGCATCGTGGCGCTGAAGACCATCATTCTTTCGGATGACGCGGAAGGGCGCAAGGAATTCCACAAGCGTTTTTTCCTCGAAGCCAAGGCCGCGGGCAAGCTCACGCATCCTCGCATCATCACCGTCTACGATTTCGGGGAGGAAGGCGACCTCGCCTACATGGCGATGGAGCTCCTCAAGGGAATCGAGCTCCGCGCCAAGATGCTGAAGGGCCCGATCTCCACCGTCGAGGCGGTCGATATCGCCGAGCAGGTCGCCGACGGCCTCGGCTACGCGCACGAGCGCGGAGTCGTCCACCGCGACATCAAGCCGAGCAACATCATGCTGCTGCCGCGCGGGCAGGTGAAAATCATGGACTTCGGGATCGCGCGCGTGCGCGTGGCCGATCACAAGACGAGCACGGGCGTCGTGCTCGGCACGCCCCGATACATGTCCCCCGAGCAGGTGGCGGGATCGCCCGTCGACCACCGGTCGGACATCTTTTCGCTCGGGATCGTGCTCTACGAGATGCTCACCCGCGCCTCGTTGTTCGCAGGCGCGGACACGCCGCAGATCCTGCACAACGTCGTCCATGTCGAGCACGTGCCGCCCTCGCGGCTGAATCGCGAGGTGCCGTCCATGCTCGATTTCGTCATTGCCAGGGCGCTCAAAAAAGACCCCGCGGTGCGCTACCAGGATACCTACGAGCTCGCCGCCGACCTGCGCAGCTGCCTCGCCGAGCTCGGCGGCCGCAAGCGCACGGAGAAGGACGCCGACGGCGATCAGGACGTCACCAAGACGGTGAAACTCGACGTGGACACGGAGAAGACGCGGCTCGCGCCGGCGGCTCGCGCGATCGGATCCGACACGCGCCTACCCTTGTCGCGCCAGTTCGACTCTTCCGCGGCCCTTAGGCGCCTTTCCGCGCCGACCAAGCGCGATCGCGAGCTGCTCGCCCGGCCTCCGCGGTCGGTCGGTTTCCTGCGGCGGCTCAGAAACGATCCCGGGCCGCGCCTGTTGTTCATCGCAGTGCTCGCCGCTGCGCTCGTCGGCAGCGCGATCGCGTTCGGGTGATCCCGCTCGCGCGTCCCTATTCCGCCTTGATGCCCGCCGCCTTCACCAGCGCGGCGTTGGCGGCGATCTCATCGCGGATGTAGGCGTTGAACTGCTCGGGGTTGTAGTCCATCGGCTCGGCACCCAGGCGCGCCATCTTTTCGCGCACTTCGGGCGTGCGCAGCGCCCTTGCCGTCTCTAGATAGAGACGATTCACGACATCGCGCGGCGTCTTTGCCGGCGCGAACATGCCGACCCAGAAGTTGTAGCCGGAGTTGGGAACGCCGGCCTCCAGCGTGGTGGGAAGCTCGGGAAGCGCGAGCGAGCGCTTCGTACTCCCCACTGCGAGAGCGACGAGCTTGCCGTCCTTCAAGAGCGGCAGTATCGCGTTGACCGGGCAGAAATAGAAATCGACGCGGCCGGTGACGATCTCGGTCAGTGCTTCCGGCGAGCCCTTGAAGGGTATGTTGACGGTCTCGATGCCGGCGCCGAGACGAAAGCGCTCGGCGTTGAGGTGCGTCGCGCTGCCGATGCCGACCGAGGCGGAATTAAGCGAGCCGGGCTTGGCCTTCGCCGCGGCGACCAGCTCCTTCACCGAGCGGATGCCCTTCGAAGGCGCCATCACGAGCACGTTGGGCAGCAAAGCGAGCGGGATGACGCCGGTCAGGTCGCGAAGCGTGTCGTACGGCAGGTCCTTGTACGTGGACGGCGTGACCGTATACGAGGAGGAGTGCACGAAAAGCGTGGTGCCGTCGGGCCCGGATTTCGCCACCACCGCCGCGCCGATGGTACCGCCCGCGCCGGGGCGGTTCTCGATGACGATGGGCTGCCCGAGCTGGGGTGAGAGTCTTTCCGTCACCGTGCGCGCAATGATGTCGGTGCCGCTCCCCGGCGTGAATGGGACGATGATCCTGATCGGTTTCGCCGGCCAGGCCTGCGCCCATGCAACCGTCTGTGCGGCGCAGAGCACGATTGCTGCAATCCCCTTGCAGAAACGGGACATCGTCTGATTTCCTCCCGCGCACCAGCTCTTCGGCGGGCCGGAAATTCGCGACTTCAAGCCTGGTGATCGCATCTCTATGTTCCGAATCTGGCCTTGATCCAATCCGCCACGTAATTATAGAAATTCTTCACGACGTTCGGATAAGGTCCGCCGGTGCAAGCGGTGCAAGGGCCGATGCCGTGCGTCGCTCCTTCGATCGTAATGAAATCCTTGTCGACGCTTTTCGCCTGGCTCAAAAAGTATTCGCCGTCGCTCATGAAGTAGTGGGCGCCCATATTGGTTATCAGCAGCGGCTTGGTGATCACTCTCAGCGCGCATGGCGTGGAGTTATTGCTGGAGCACCAATCAATTTGATCGTTGTCCAATGAATCCGTCGCGCGAATCGCGTTCGCGCTCAGAAATGACGTCACCGTGAGGTCCTTGGCGCCATCGTCGAAGGTCGCGTTACCGACCGCCCGAGTCGGATCGCCTATCCGCACGCTCCTGATGATCTGCGTAACGATCGTGCCGTTGTCTTTGAGAAGCTTTGCCGGCTGATCGGTGCAGCATGAAATCGTCGGGTCCATTACGAAAAGATTGGCTCCCGATCCGCCGCCGGCTTGGGAACCTCCGCCGCGTCCAATGGTGATGTCGTCATCGTCCGGATAAATCCATTTACCCTGCTTGATTTGCTCGCGGATGTAGAGAGCGCGATCGATCCACTCGTTGAATCGCTGGGCTTGCGCCGTGGTGTAGGCCTTTTGAAAGTCCGGCGGATAGTGCGAGTCACCATTGGCGTTGTAGCCGTTTTTCGGATTGAAGGGATCGAGCTTATTCTGCAGTAGATCAGGCCGGTTTTCGTTGTTGACCGCGGGATTTATAGCCCGCAGCGCATTAACCGTATTTCCGGGGTGTGCATCGACGAGCACGAGACCGTCGGCCGGAGTCAATCCGTTGAAAGCATTGTTGGTGTTATCACACTGAGTAAGCTTGTTTGGTCCCTGGCAGTAGGACGGGCCCGCCTCGGCCACCGCTTGATAAAACGTCGTCGTCGGTCCGCCGCCGCTATGACCGAAGAAAATAACTTTATTCATGTGCTGCGTGTTGCGTAAGTAATCCACCCCTCTTTTCACATCGAGGGCGATCAATTCCCAATTAACGAGCGCTTCGTTGTTGTCAAAACGAGAATTCATGCACAAGACCATGAAACCGCGCTGCGATAACTGGGTACAGCCTTGATGCTGTAAATAATTGGCAGTGCGATGAATGATAATGACGCCAACATGTGGCGACGGGTTGGAATCGGGCCGGTAAAGGACGGCCTTCACTCCGCCACCTAGAGGAATATATTCAGGATGGCTCTGGGCCAACGCTTGCGCGGCCATGATGCTGAAGAGCAGCGAAGCAAACAGTTGGGCAGCCGAAAATGTCCTAGTACTTTCCATAGTCATTCCTCCTTCCATCAGCAATACTCAGAAGCGATAAATACGGCGCCGGCTCTCCGCTTTACTTCCGCTGATCGACTAACGGGCAGCGGAGCTCAATGCGGCGGCAGTGGCGGTGTGCCCTCCGGCGGCTGAATACAGGCATAGTTCGCAGCGTTGGCAAGATCCGCCGCATGGGTCGCCACCGGCACGCCGTTCATGACGGTAGTGCTGCCGATGAAGCGCACTTGCTGCGGAAACGGACACAGCGGCCGGATGCGTGTGGTGGGTGCGTTGACAAACGTGCCAGTAATGTAATTCCCCACCACCTGGTATGTTGCGGCGTTGAAGTTTCTGCCTGTCGCAGCAACCGGACCCGGCGCGGTGCCATTTTCGACCCAGTCGACCAGGGGCGTCAGGAAATCGAACCCGTCGGTCGTCGCGCCGCCGTTGCAGTGGCCCATATTGGGCACGGTATAGAACCGCGAGAAGTCCTGGGCTGCCTGCAGCCCACCGTGCCGCTCAGCCATCTGCTGGTAGTACAGCTGAGTACCGAGAATGGGCGGGCCAGGATCGCTCGCCCCGTGATACCAGATGATCTTGTGCCCGTAGTTGACGAAGTGCGTGATGTCGAGCGACGTCGAGTGGGTGACGATCGGGGTCGCAGGGTTCATCGCGTAGACATTCGACCCCTGCGTCAGCGTCAAGGTGTTGAAGTTGAAGTCGAGGGTGTAGCACGTCGGGCAGGCTGGAGTGAGGAACGCATAGCCGAACGTGCCGACCCCCAGCGAGAAGTCGCCGGGCAACGAAGTCGCGCTGCTGCTCCCGATCTTTCTGCTTGGGATGCCGACCGTCGTCATCCATCCGCCGTCATAGGCGTAGCCCTGTACGACGTTACTGACGGGGTCTGGGGCCACCGCGCCAGCGGGTGCCAGCACCACCGACCCGTTGCTGCGCGGTCCTTGGTTGGTCTGCTTGGCGGCCTGGATTTGCGCGGGCGACAGGCAGGTCGCGTTCTTCGCCCCCGGACATTGCAACGGATAGGTCGTGTTGGGCGGTCCCAACGCGCCCGCATAGTCGGTGTAAGTGGCGGTGGCCGGATCGAACCCCGCCACGCACGACGGCACGTTGTCGACCACGCCGTCGACAACCCCGTCCAGCGCGTCGCAAGCCTGCAGCAACGCAGTCTCGAACAGTCCCTGATCGCTGATGGGGAACGCCGGATAGAGGTGCGGTCCGGCCGGCTGGGGCGCAGCCTGCGCGATCATGGTGGGGCCGGGCGGTGTCAGCGCAGGGTTCGACAGGTAGACATTCAGGATCGCTTCCACGCCATTCGTTTCGCTCATCCCGATCGCTTCCTGATTGTAAACCGGGTCGCCGGCAACGATGCCGTCGAAGAACGATGGGAATTTCTGCGACATCACCATGCCCTGGCGTCCGCCAGTAGAACAGCCGACCCAATACGAGCGATTGGGCCCGGTGCCGTAGTATTGGTTGATCACGTGCTTCGCGGTCAACGCGGTCATCTCGATCGATTGATAGGTCTGACCGATGATACCCAGTGGATCGAGGAAGAACTCGTTGGCGTTTCCGAACGTGCTGGGGTTTGCTGAAGCGCACGCTGCCAAGTCAGCATTTTGATGTCCGCCGTTCTGGCTGGCGATGGCGTACCCGTTTGAAATCTCGGTTATACCCGTACTACCTCCTATGGTGCCGGTAGCCGTGGGAACCGAGCCTTCGCCCCCGCCACCGCCCTGCATCATGAAGCGGCCGTTCCAGCTGGCTGGCAAGGGTAGTTGCACCTGGAACCTGCTTTGATAGGTACAGGTATCCACCGGGCTCACATGGGCATTGATGTGCCCAGTGACGATGCAGCGCTGCGGCAAGGACCCGCTGGCAGGCGTGTCCACAGCCGAGTCGACCACCGTATTGGGCACCGGAAAGCCCGCCGCTGGCAGCGCCGCAAGAGCTGCGCAGGATGCAGCCGGTGTGACCGGCGTGCCGATCGAAGACGTCGTCGTCGCAAAGCCGGCGCATTGACCCTGCGAATTGCCGTCCACCCAGCTTGGCCCGCGCACCTGGGTCGGGGCCGGCGAGTTTTGCTGGCAGTGAAGATTTCCACCGACGCTCACGAGGCTGACGTCGGAGGCGGTCTTCGAACGATTGGATTGAATATGGACGTTGCCCTCGACCTTGCCGAGCCAAGCCAGGCAGCGCCCGGCATTCGACTGGTAATGGAAATCGCCTTTGACCAGGGTGTCCGGCCCTTGAAAGCCGTTCGGGCCACCGGAGCACGACTGGATATGCAGATTTCCCTCGACCGTCACATTGCCTTGGAGCAGCACGGAGCCGCAGTTGACGGCCTCCACGTTGCCGCTGATCGTCGATGGTTCGGTGTACGCCGTGACGACAAGGCTCGCGCCTTTGCCGACGTGCACGTTGCCGGCGACCGTGACGAAGTCAAGGGTGCAGGACGCCTTTTCAGGAACGGTGACGTCACCTGTGATGCTGGTCACCGCCGAACCGCCGCCTAGCGTGCCGGCGCAAACGACGTCCGCGGCCTGAGCGGTCGGCGCACCGCTCAAAGACGTCGTGGCGGCCACCATCACAAAAGCAAGCACGAATGGAAATCGCGTCATCTTGCATCCTCCCCGCTTCCGATCTGAATCGATGCGGATAGCCGGCCAGCCGGACCGGCGCTGGCCCACTCCCCGTATTACTGCATCTGTGTTTGGACTACGGGAAAGCGTCAAACTGCCTCGCTGGATGGTATCCTGGCACGCAGGTAAAGCTCGACGCCTTTTCCGGGTCGCCACTCACGTATTGCCACATGGTCGGCCACACACACAGCGGCCTTTCACGCGTGGGTACTCCAGCCACGCGTGGATTTCCTAACGCGACCGGCTTGTCCGGGGGTGGTACTCCGTTCTCCACCCAATCGTCCAGAACGGCAAGGTTGTCCCAGACCGGGTTGAAGTTACCGCCCCCATGGGCCAGCCCCGGCACCATATAGAACCGTATGAACTTGTCCGCTTCACTTTGTCCCATTGTGGCAGCAATTGTTTCGTAGTATCTGGCGTTCGCGAATGGGGCGACGCTCGCGTCCTCGGTTCCGTGTAGCCAGATGATCTTCCCGCCCTTATGCATGAATTTGCGCAGGTCTGGATCCGTGGCGTCGATGGTTTGCGAGAGGCTCTGGACTTTGGCCAGCCACACGCCCGGATGCACTGGATCAAAGGTGTCCAGGTTGAAGTTGGGGTCCCGGGTGACAAAGTACTTGACGAACTGATCCGCCCTGGCGACATGGTGCGCATTCGGTCCGTCCTGCACCGGATTGAAGAGATGAGGGTTGGTCCCGAGATCCATTATGACGCTTTCCAGGCTGTTGTAGCCTTCATAGCGCATGATGCCATTGGCGAGCGGGTATGGCAGCGTATAGCCTCGGTGATAAACCTGATTCGTCCTGGCGATAAAGGTGGGTGTGAGGCAGTTCGTTGGTCGCGTGGCCGAGCACTTGAAATGATCAATAACTTGATCCGAGAGAGCGCGGCAGGCTGGTATGTTGGCCACGAGGCCGTCCACAACTCCATCCAACCCGTCGCACTGTGCAACGGCGTAGGTGGCGATCTCATTGGCCAGTGCCGGCGGTATAAAGCCAGCAGCATAGGCCGGGTCTGTTGGGGGTTTCGACTGGTCCGGGTATTCCGCATGTTCCAGAAAGGATCCCCAAAGGCGTAGCCCCAAGAAATTGGCGGTGGGATAATTACTGAGAATGCCGTCGTAATCGTCCGGCCAGCGTTGGGCCGCAGTCAGACCCTCGCGTCCTCCCGTCGAGCCGCCGGAAAAATAAAGCCGCTTCGGCCACTTGCCGTAGCGGGCTCTTGCGATCTCGAACGCGACGTCCCGGGCCTTCTTGATATGCATGTACCCAAAATTGGCTAGCGCCTCATCGTTCACCGCGAATGACGCGTCGTTCGAGTCGGCCGCCTTATGCCCGCTGTCATCAGCGAATGTCATGTATCCCAGGGTGAGAGGAGCGGTGCCCGAGCCCAGGGTAGTCTTCCCTGTGGTGTTGGGTATGGTGCCGTCATACCCTCCCCCTCCCGGCTGAAGCGCCTTTCCATTCCAATGGGTCGGAAGATTTACGCGGAAGTTGATGTCCGGGGCGGTGGGGTCTACGGGACGTATGGCGCCCAGAACCAGACAGTACTCGCCATTCGCATTCCCGGGGTCTGTCGCCCGCACAAATAACGCCGAGGTAACGTCCGCACCAGTAGTCGGCAGGCCGATGTCCTGGGGCAGAATCTGCATGTCCATAAGGTTTGCACATTGCCCGGGTGGATCGTAATTCTTGATTGCACCCAATGCATGGTCATTCCAAGGCCCAGCAGCCTGTGCGCCACCGCTCCAGCACGCACCGGAAAAAACCGCTACTGCAGTTGCCAACACGGACATCAGTTTTGTTTTCTTCATGCTGCCCTCCTGGTTGATCTGGCTATTGGCGTTAGCATCAGGGAACACGTGTTTGTTTTGGAGAAGCCAACTTCCCCAGCGCAAGCTAATACCTTCGAATCAGAGACATGCCACCGCCCAAAGCGTCGAATTGCGTCGTGCCGTGCCGGGTCGGCCGGAACGTCGGAGTCGCGCAGGAAGCACCCGCGCGACGTGCTGCCGCGCATCAATTCGGCTGATCACTATCTCCTCCTTCGGGCCCGCCACGGGGCACGCTGAAAGGATGCGTTCGAAGGATTAATATGTAAACTGCAACGTTTGCAATATTTGATGCAGAACGCGCATGAATTTCGGTTTGTCTGACCTCGAAGCTCTCGTCGCGCTCGCTGAGCTCACAAGCTTTCGCAAGGCGGCCGAAAGCGTCCACCTGTCGCAGCCGGCGTTGAGCCGCCGGATCGCGAAGCTCGAGGGCGTGCTCGGCGTGCGCCTCTTTGACCGCACGACGCGCTTTGTCGGGCCGACCGCCGTGGGTCGAGAGTTCGCCGCCAAGGCGCGCGGCCTCCTCGACGAGTTGGAGGAATCGCTGCTTGCGATGAAGGATGTGGCCGCGACCCGGACGGGCGAAGTGACCGTGGCCTGCGTGCCGTCGGCGGCCTATTACTTCCTTCCGGAGCTCATCCGGCTCTACCACGAGCGCTTCCCGCCAATTCGCGTGCGGGTCATCGACGAAGGCGCGAACGCGGTGCTCGCCGCCGTGGTGCGCGGCGAGGCGGACTTCGGAATCAATTTCATTGGGGCGCAGGATCCCGACGTCGACTTCCAGCCGATCCTAATTGAGCCGTTCGTGGCCGTTTGCCGACGGGACCACCCGCTCGCCCGCAAGCGCAGCGTGACCTGGGCCGAGCTGGGACGTTACGACTACATGACCGTGAGCAAGTCGAGCGGGAATCGGCTGCTCATCGACTTGGCGCTGGCGCGGATGCGCGACCGCCCGCGATGGTTCTACGAAGTCAACCACATCTTGACGCTGCTCGGGCTCGTGGAAGCGGGTCTCGGTGTGACGGCAGTCCCGAAGCTCGCGATGCCGCAGGGCGGCCACCCCACGCTCGCAGCCGTGTCTCTTGTTGAGCCAACCGTCACACGGAGACTCGGACTTATCCGTCGCCGTGGACGCACGCTCCTGCCGGTGGCGGCGGAGTTGTCCGCGCTGATCGCGGCGGAAGGCCCAGCACGTACTAGAGCAAACCGCGCGCGAGGCGCCAGACCTCGCCGTCTACGCCGCGGGCGGAGCTTGATTTCTATCTAACCGCGTTGCGTCGGCCAACAAAGATATCGCCCCGGAGCGGCCATTGCGACCTGGACGGTGGGCGAGCGGCTGTCCATGCAACTCTTATCGAGCATCAAACGGTGGAATATTCATGTCGGGCTTATGATACGGCCTGATTTTCGAGACCGCGCATTGAAAGCCGCTCCTTTCGAATATGCCCGCGCCGCTTCGATCGCAGAAGCCTGCGACTTGCTTGCGCGCCACGGCGACTCTGCGAAGCTCCTCGCCGGCGGCCAGAGCCTGGTGCCGATGATGGCGATGCGCCTCGTCCGCCCTGCATTTCTCGTCGACATCAACGAGATCGCCGCATTGAAATTCGTCAGGAGGGAGAAGGACGCCGCGCGCATCGGCGCTTGCACGCGCCAGTGCGTCGTCGAGCGCGACGAAGCGCTTACCGAGCGCGTTCCGCTTCTGCGGCAGGCGTTGAAGTGGGTCGGCCACATCCAGACACGCAACCGCGGCACCGTCGGCGGCAGCCTCGCGCACGCCGACCCGTCAGCCGAGCTGCCCCTCGCGGCGCAGGTCCTCGGCGCGAAAATGGCTCTGCGCTCGGCGAAGGGCACGCGCGTGCTGGACGCGGAAAAATTCTTCTCTGGCCCCATGACGACAGCGATGCGTCCCGACGAGTGCCTCGAGGAAATCCATTGGCCGGCGTGGTCCTGGCGACACACGGGTTCCGCTTTCACCGAGATTTCCGTGCGCCACGGCGACTTCGCGATGGTCGCGGCCGCGGCCCAGATCGCGATCGACGGCGACGGGCGCTGCGTGCGCGCGGCATTCGGCCTGGGCGGCGCCGGCGGGACGCCGCTCGCGTTTCCGAAGATCGCGGCCCGCCTGGTCGGAACCCGGCTCGACGACGCGGTCGTGAACGACGCAGCCCACGCCGCGGCAACCGAAACGGAGCCCGGCGGCGACCTCCACGCGAGCGCCGAATATCGCCGGCACCTCGCCGGCGTGCTCGCGGCCCGGGCGCTGCGCGAAGCGCGCGAGAGAGCGAGAAGCATGTGAGCGAAACGCTGCACCCGATTTCCGTCGAAGTGAACGGCAAGCGGCGATCGTCCCAGGTGCCGGCGCGTCTGTCGCTGGTGGACTGGCTGCGTGAAGACCTTTACCTCACCGGCACGCACATCGGCTGCGAGCACGGCATCTGCGGCGCGTGCTCGGTGATGCTCGACGGAGAATCGGTGCGTTCCTGCCTCATGTACGCCGTGCAGGCGGACGGCCACCGCGTCACCACCGTCGAGGGCCTCGCGAACCCCGACGGATCGCTGAGCGTCCTGCAGGACAGCTTCTGCGAGACACACGGCCTGCAGTGCGGCTACTGCACTCCAGGGATGCTGATCGCGTCCCAGGCTTTGCTGAATTCGAATCCGAACCCTTCAGAGGCGCAGATCCGCGATGCGATCGGCGGCAACCTGTGCCGCTGCACCGGCTACCAGCAGATCGTCGAAGCGGTGCGGCTCGCAGCCGAACGCATAGCGAAAGAAGCGAAATGAGCGCTCTCTGCGCAAACCCGCCAGCTTTCCCGTCCTTGGATAAGCTGGGGTGGCGCGAAGCTCCGGGGTGGTTTGAGCGGTGCACCCGACCACCCCGCCGCCCGCGGCGGCACC
>VBCJ01000387.1 GCA_005884335.1 Betaproteobacteria bacterium
CGGCCGGTGCCCAATTGCATGTACATCGATCCTCAGCTCGCGACGGTAGGACTGAACGAAACCGAGGCGCAGAAACGCGGCATCGACTACCGCGTGGCGAAACTGCCGATGACGGGCGTGGCCCGGGCGCAGGAGATGAGCGAGACGCGCGGTTTCATGAAGGCGGTCGTGGACGCAAAGACGCAACAGATTCTCGGCTGTACCGTTCTCGGCGTTGAAGGCGGGGAGATCATGTCGATGCTGCAGATCGCGATGATGGGGAAGCTTCCCTACCCCGCGATCAAGGAAGCGATCTTTGCGCATCCGACGCTCGCCGAGTCGCTCAACAACCTCTTCATGACGCTCGACCCGCGCTAAAAGGGGTGCGGCGCGCCTATTTCTTCGCCGATCCGGCTGTTTCCTTCTCGATCATCGGCTTCAGCTCGCGCTCTTTCTTTTTCGCAGCTTTCTTCACGTCGCCCTTCTTCATGCTCTGTTTCTTCATCTCGCCGTGCATGGGCTCATCCATCTTCATCGGCTTCGCGGGCGCGTCCGCGGCCCAGGCGCCCGTGCCTGCCGCAAGGATCGCCGCCAGCGCGATGGCTTGAAGCGGTTTCATCAGCTTCCGCTGAACCAGTTGTAGCCCTGGTCCTCCCAGTAGCCGCCCGGATATTCATTGGTGACGAACATCGACATGATGTGCTTCGGGTTCTTGAAGCCGAGCTTGGTGGGGATCCGGAGTTTCATCGGAAAACCATATTTCGGCGGAAGGACCTGGTCTGCAAACCGGAAGGTCAGGAGCGTCTGCGGATGGAGTGCGGTCGCCATGTCGATGCTGGTGTAATAGTCGTCGGCGCACGTGAAGCCGATGTATTTTGCGGAGGTGTCGGCGCCGATGCGCGCGAGGAAATCGGAAAAGCGCACGCCGCTCCACTTGCCGATCGCGCTCCAGCCCTCGACGCAGATGTGGCGCGTGATCTGAGAGGTCTGCGGCAGTTCGTAGAGCTCGGGCAGCGTCCAGGGTTTTTTCTCCCGGATCAGGCCCTCGAGCTCCAGCTTGTAGTCCTTGCCGTCCACCAGCGTGACCTCGTCCACGCTGTAGAAGGCGTTGAAAGGGAAGGGCTTGGTGATTGCGCTCTCGGGATATTCCGGCGCGAGCTTGTTCGGATTGAAGAGCCAACCCTGAGCGCGGTCGTTCAAGCCCGACATCCCCATCAGCAGTCTCTGCACGCCTTCGTCGTCGGTCAGCTCGCAGCCCGAGAGCAGCGCGAGCGCCCCGAGCGAGAGGCCCTGCTTCAGGAACAGCCGCCGCTCGATCGAGCGGATGAGCTTCGGCGAATGCCCGGCGAGGCTCGTTTCCATCGTCCGTCTCTTCATGACGCCCTCCTTGCGCGGCCCGTGATCATCGTCGGAAAAGTGCGCGGCACTAGAATCACCATCGCGATGTGCACCACTACGATCAGAACCAGCAGAGCCATCGTAAGAAAGTGCACCACGCGCGCGCTTTCATAACCGCCGAAAATCGCCGTGATCTCCTGCAACTGAACCGGCTTCCAGATCGCCAGCCCCGAGAAAACCAGCACGACGGCGCACACGATGATCGCCAGATACGCCGCCCGCTGCGCGGCGTTGTACACGGAAAGATCATCGTGCGCGAGCTTGCCGCGCAGCGCCCCCAGCACGTCGTGAAATACCGTCGCGGGCGTGAGGGGGAAAAACTTTCTGCGAAAGTGTCCGGAGACGATGCCGTAAGTCACGTATGCGATGCCGTTGATCACCAGCAGCCACATCGCCGCGAAGTGCCACTGCAGCGCGCCGGCGAGCCAGCCCCCGAGCGTGAGCTCGTTCGGGATCCTGAACGGGAAAAGGGGCGACGCATTGTAGATGCGCCAGCCGCTCGCAACCATGATAAGGATGCCGAACGCGTTGATCCAGTGGGTGACGCGCACGATCAGCGGGTGGACCTTGACCCATTGCGCTTGCGCAGCTTCCATCGGAATCTCCTCTGGCTCCTGACCCGCCTTGGTCGGAGGAGATAGGTTACACCTTACAGCGCACTTCGCCTGTCGCCTTCGCCGAAACCGAGCAAGGTCTGCGAGAAGCCCCGCGCGAAAGCGATCACCTTGAAGAGCTCCCCCATTTCCGCCGGGCTCATCAGCCGGTTCGCCTGGTTGGCGAGGGGAAGGAACTTCGCGCCGTCCTCCGCCGGCGTGCGCGACATGACCTCGGTAATGCCGCAGTTGACGAGGAACTGCGCCTGGCTGGCATAGCCGGCGACTTCCAGACCGCCCTCGCGCCCGGCCCCGGCAATGGCGCTGAAATCGACGTGGCTGGTGATGTCCTGCAGTCCAGGGAGGAAGAACGGATCGGCGTGCGCGTGGTGGCGGTAATGGCACATGAGCGTCCCATCCCTGCGCTGCGGATGGTAATACTCCTTTTGGGGAAAGCCGTAATCGACGAAAAACGCCACGCCTTTTTCGAGCACCTGCGCGAGCGAACGTATGAAGCCCTGCGCGGCCTGCTGGACCTCGGTGCGAAAGCCCTCGGGCAGCCCGAGCGAGCGCGCGGCAGCTAGCGGCCCGCCTGAAGCCAGCCGCCAGGACCAGTCGAGGCGATCGTTTCGCACGCCGACTCCCCCTTCCTCCACTTTTCCGCCCTGAACGCGCACGACGTGGGCGGGCATCGCATCGAGCACTTCATTGCCGAGAACGACGCCGGAAAACACGGGAGGCAGGCGATTGAGCCAGGCCACGCGCTCGAGCAGGTGCGGCACCCTCGCCGCGAGCGTGTCCCGGCTTCGCTCGCGAAGATCGGCAGAGAGCTCGAGGATGAGATAGTTGCGCGGCACTCGCCCGGAGCGCTCCAGCTCCTCGAGCAGCGTCGCGGCGAGCGCGCCGCTCCCCGCGCCCACTTCGAGCACCTCGTCGAACCCCGCCTCCAGCACCTGCTTCACCTGGCGTGCCAGCGTCTGCCCGTAGAGCGGCGAAATCTCGGGCGC
>VBCJ01000391.1 GCA_005884335.1 Betaproteobacteria bacterium
TCCCCTGCCCCATGAGGCGCCGGTCGGCGATGATTTTCTCCACCCGGGGGTGGATCTTGAAATTCGCCGGTATCGTCGTGAGCTTGTCCGCGAGCATCTGCAGCTCCGCGAGCGGCAGCGTGGTGTCGTCGTTCTCGTTCCACTTGGTGTTCTTGTATTTCGACCAGTCGACCGCGAACGGCGGCTTGAAATTCGAGAGGATCGTCTTGTTGGTGTGGGTGCCCGCGTCGAGCGCCTGGCGATAGCCGGCGGCCATCTTGTCGGCATCTTCGGCGCCGATCACCCCCTGCGCGAGGAGCTTGTCCGCGTAGAGCTTGCGGGTGCCCGGGTGCACGTTGATGATTTTGTACATCAGGGGCTGGGTGACCATCGGCTCGTCCTGCTCGTTGTGGCCGAGCTTGCGGAAGCACACCAGGTCCACGACCACGTCCTTCTTGAACTGGGTGCGGTAATCAAGCGCGATCTCGATCGCCATGACCGCGGTCTCCGGGTCGTCGCCGTTCACGTGGAGGATCGGCGCCTCGATCATCTTCACGACGTCGGTGCAGTACAGGCTCGAGCGGCTGTCGCGCGGGTCTGAAGTGGTGAAGCCGATCTGGTTGTTCAGAACGATGTGCACCGTGCCCCCGGTGCCGTAGCCGCGCGTCTGCGACAGGTTCAGCGTCTCCATCACCACGCCCTGGCCGGCGACCGAAGCGTCGCCGTGGATCAGCACCGGCAGCACCTGCTCGCCTTTGCGGTCCTTGCGGCGGTGCTGGCGCGCCCTTACCGAGCCTTCCACGACGGGATTCACGATCTCAAGGTGGGAAGGATTGAACGCGAGCGTCAGGTGCATCGGTCCGCCCGGGGTGTTGATGTCGGACGAGAATCCCTGGTGATACTTGACGTCCCCGGCGAGCAGCGCATCGTCGTGCTGGCCCTCGAACTCGGAGAACAGATCCTTCGGCATCTTGCCCAGGGTGTTGACCAGCACGTTGAGCCGGCCGCGGTGGGCCATGCCGAGGACGAGTTCCTGCACGCCCGCCTCGCCCGCGCGCTGCAGCAGGTTGTCGAGGACCGGGATCATGGTCTCGCCGCCTTCGAGCGAAAAGCGCTTCTGCCCGACGTATCGGGTGTGAAGAAACCGCTCGAGGCCCTCGGCGGCGGTCAGCCTCTCCAGGATATGCCGCTTGATGTCCGCCGAATAGCTCGGTTTGGAACGCACCGGCTCCAGCCGCTCCTGGATCCAGCGCTTCTCCACGCGGCTGGAGAGATACATGTATTCGACGCCGAGGGTGCCGCAGTAGGTCTCCTGCACCGCACGGATGATCTCGCGCAAGCTCGCCTGCTCCGGGCCGACGAACGATCCGGTGTTGAACACCGTGTCCATATCGGAGTCGGTCAGGTCGTAGTAGGCGGGCTCCAGCTCGGGGATGCGCGGGCGCTCGTGCCGTTTGAGCGGATCGATGTCGGCGACGAGCACTCCGCGGAAGCGGTACTCCGCGATCAGTTGCAGCACCGAGACCTGCTTCCGGTCGAAACCCGCCACCGCGGGTGCCGGGCGGGCCGCGCCGGCCTTGGCGCGCTGGGCGAACGCTTCGACGATCGGCGCCTGGGCCACGTCGCGCCCGCCGTTCCCGCCCGCAGACACGAGCTGCAGCTTGTCGAAATATTCGCGCCATTGCTCGGGCACCGATCGCGGGTTGTCGAGGTAGGCCTCGTACAGCTCCTCGATGAAGGGCGCATTGGCGCCGAAGAGATACGAATTGGAGAGGAATTCCTTCATTGCGCTC
>VBCJ01000029.1 GCA_005884335.1 Betaproteobacteria bacterium
CCCAACGGAGAAAGAGAGTAGAAGCCCGCGAATTCAATGCCGACCATTGCGACAAAGGTGGGCCTCGCGCGGATGTCCTGCGGCGATACGGCCAACTCGGCGCGCCAGCCTTCCAGAGCTTCGGCCGAATAGCCCCAGTGCGCCTTGGCTCGCATGGCCAGCGCAGAGAGGAGCTGAGCCTCAGCCTCCACGGCCAGGCGAATGTTCATCGTGCAAATAACGTCTTGCTGGTGCGGCGGGCCAGCATGATGATCATTGACGGCGCCACGTTGGCGGCCCGTCCGCACCAGCTTAAGCTTAGGCCGATGTCATTACTAAGGTTGGGCCTTCCGATCATTCGTTGTTCTCTTTCTAATCCGGTTCCAGGTTGCGAACGACCCAATTACTGGAAGTATGACTGCCAATTTGAATGTAAGCAGAATCCAGCCTGACAGTCGATCCGTGTATGCGTAAGGATTCTCCCATCGCAACGTCTTGGGAATGTCGAGACCTGGGATGGAGTCCATGAAGTGCCAAAGGTAGAAGTCTTGAACGGAGGCAATCGCTGTGTCGGCGTCTGGAATTGGCGGCTGAAAGGAGATGAGCCCAACCCGCCCTAATGTAACAGTCAGTGCCGCAAAACACGGCAATGAGAAAACAAGCAATGCGATCGAATAGAGTACAGGCCATTTGACGCCCTGCGCATATAGAGCCGTGAAAAAGCTATCGCCACGGTCTCTACTGATGAGCCATGCCCAAAAGATCAAAATGATGAAAAAGAATGCGACTAGAGCCCAATGCAGAAGTTGTGGGATGGACGTCAGCGACCATTGGAGAACAACGCGCGCAACGAGGAACGGTACCAACACGAGGAGAAACAGCGCAGCGACAAACAGAAGTTTTTGATTCACCTTCTCAACTGCACCAGTCAGTTGACTGATCTTTGACGTCGGGGCGCTCATGCTCGGAATCCAGCGGCCTAACGTGTCGCAATCACCCGCGCCCGCAAGTGCACAGCGTGCTTGCGGGCGTCGCTGTGGATTGGGTGGTTAGACGTCATCTCCTCACTGCCCACCAAACCGCACACCGATAGCCTCGCAAAAGACGCGTTGTCCCTTAGCCGTAACAGTGACGGCGCGCGTGCCTTCAATGCGCCGTATCCAGCCTTCTTCCAAGCTGCGTGTGCACAGTGCCGTTGCGACGGCACCAGCCAAGTGCGATCGTCGTTCGCTCCAATCAAGGCAGGGTCGGCAAAGGACGCGAGCAGTCTTGCCGCGGCCAGCTGAAAATGAAGTGACATCGATGCCGATGCGCCCGAAAAGCGCGACCCCGGCGTCAGTTATCACGCCAGCATCGTGTGACAACTCCACGTGACCACCGGCGACTAACGCGTCCGCGAGTGCGACGCCGAGATGGCCGGCGAGATGGTCATAGCAGGTCCGCGCCGCGCGCAATGCTGCATCACGAGGACCGGTTACCGGGGCAGGTCGCACCGTATCCAATCTCGACGCAACCAGCATGATGCTTTCCATCATCTGAGCGACTGCCGGCGAAGCAAGCCGGTGGTAACGATGCCGGCCCTGCTTTTCGACTTGCACGAGGCCGGCGGCGGCCATTTTAGCGAGGTGCTCGCTCGCGGTCTGGGGGGTGACGCTGGCGACCCGCGCAAGTTCAGACGCAGTCAATGCGCGCCCATCCATCAGCGCATGCAACATGCCGACACGCGCGGGGTCGCCGGCGAGCGCGGCTATCTCAGCAAATCTGGCGTTGTTTGACATGTTATTTCGAGGCATGAGCTTACGCCATTCGCGGTCCGGATGCTTCGGTCGCCACCGAAACACCTTTCCCCTTATTGGGGGCACAGTGTCGCCACGTACCGAATGAAGGAGATCGATCGATGATGAGCGGGAAGCGAACCAGCGGATTCTACGAATGGTGCGTGGTCCACGCCGAATTTGTGCTTGGCGTTTTTGGACGAGAACCGGGTTTCTATGGAGCGGCAATGTTTCGAGTGTCATCCATGAATCGTTTGGTCGGGCGCTCGTGCTGATCGCCGCAGCCATCGGTGATTGCTCGTGGATCGCGCATTACGTCCTCAACAAATTAGTCTGGAAAACAGGATGCTTGATACAAACGTCATTGTCGTCGTAGCAAGCACTTTTTTACTCGCGGGCATGGTGAAGGGGGTAATCGGGCTCGGCCTGCCAGCGGTTACTCTTGGTGTGCTAACAGTTGCGTTCGATCTACCCAGCGCAATGTCCCTGCTACTGGTGCCATCATTCGTGACAAATCTCTGGCAGGCATCGGTCGGTGGTCATAGTAAGGCGATCTTGCTTCGGCTCTGGCCGTTTCTCGTTATGGCCACCGTGACGGTTTGGGTTGGCGCCCAAGCGCTAACGCGCATAGACCTTTCGCTGCTTACCGCGCTTCTTGGTGTTCTACTCGTAACATACTCAATGGTGACCTTGCGGGGAATCCAATTGGCAATCCCCGCACGTCACGAGACGTGGGTCGGCACGTTGGTTGGAGCCGCGAATGGGGTGCTGACTGGTATGACGGGTTCTTCCGTCGTGCCAGGCGTGATGTTTCTTCAGGCTATCGGGCTCCCACGGGACATGCTCATCCAGGCAATGGGAATGTTGTTTACGGCGTCTACTTTGGCGCTTGCGGTCGCATTGCAAAAAGCCAACATTCTAACTATCGAGCACGGCATTCTTTCCTTCGGTGCCGTACTTCCCGCAATACTCGGGATGATCTTGGGTCAACGTTTTCGAAGTACTCTGTCCGAGCGACGGTTTCGAAAGGTTTTCTTTGTCGCGCTTCTGGTTCTCGGCGCTTACATTGTTGCTAGCGCACTGGCATCCTTTACGTAGCAACCGTTCAGCCGAGTAGATATTAGGGCCGGGTTCACATTTCCAGAAAAGCGGACCCGGCCCTGTTTATTTTGCTCATCGAAGAAGCCATCTGCCGATCGTGGTGACAAAGAATCCTGCAGGCAACGCCGTCAATTCTTGCCGGTGTTAACCGCCAGTTGAGCGTCGAAGGCTCGCTTGTAGGCGGGCCGCGCTTCGCCGCGGGCGAGATAGGCGGCCAGGTTTGGAAATTCGTCCAGGATGCCCGAGGATTTCAGCCGGAGCAGCACCGACACCATCAAGAGGTCGCCCGCGCTGAACGCACCATCGAGCCAGTCGGCATCACCCAAGCGAACGGAAAGCTGGTTTAGCCTGCCGCGAACGCGGTCTTCCACCAGAGGAAGGCGCTCCGCATGCCAGGGCTTGTCGCCCTCGAGCAGCCTCGCGGTTCCAAGTTCAAGGATCGGCGGTTCCACCGTGTTGAGCGCGGCAAACATCCATGTGATCGCGCGCGCCCGGGCATTCGCATCGTCCGGCAGCAGGCCCGCATGGCGTTCGGCGATATGGAACACGATCGCCCCTGTCTCGAACAGGGCGAGATCGCCTTCCTCATAGGTCGGAATCTGGCCGAAAGGATGAAGCGCCAGATGCGCGGGTTCCTTCATCGCCCTGAACGAAACAAGACGAACCTTGTAAGATTGGCCCGCTTCCTCAAGCGCCCAGCGAACGCGCGTATCACGCGCCAATCCCTTGCCGCCATCGGGTGAGCGTTCAAAGGCGGTAATGGTGATGGTCATCGAGAGACTCTTCCTTGGCGAACATCATCGGCTGCGGAGGCAGTGGCCAAAGCTTGAGCTATCGCATGAATGAATGACGCCTAACGTGAAATCATCTTCCGAAAAACCATCTAATCTGGTGTGTCAGTCTACCCTTCTCGGAAATGCCCCGCAAAATCATGCTTGTGTGTTGTGGGCTATGGATAACGAGTCGTGATAGGTTGTGCGCGGAAGGTGAAGTGTCTGATTTCTCAGGGGGTGAAACCCCGCGCGGATATCGGGCCGCCAGTCTAGCGCGCCCCGGGAACGTTTCGGGTCTTGAGAAATTCTTCCAGCGATTCTCCGCGGAATCCCGCGACCATTTCCGGATTGGATACGCCTTTGACGCGCCCGAGCTTCTCGAGGCAGAAGAAGCTCGCGCCGTAGCGCATGAGCGCGGCCCAGTCGAGCTCGCGCACCATGCGGCGTTCCTCGGCGCTGAGACCGGCCTTGTCGAACGCCGCTTCGGGGTCTTCCTTGAAGAGCGCGCGGTTGGCGGGCACGGTGAAACCGTGGAGGAAACGGTTGAGTCGCAACGCCCTGGCGCTGGTGGCGAGGTCGAAGAGGTAAGTGCCTCCGAGCTGTTCGACGCCTTTGAGCTGGGGGTTCATCGGCAAAGCAGATTCTTCGCTTCGCTCAGAATGACAAAG
Source organism: Betaproteobacteria bacterium (assembly GCA_005884335.1). Lineage (GTDB taxonomy): Bacteria > Pseudomonadota > Gammaproteobacteria > Burkholderiales > SG8-39 > VBDM01. The sequence continues at coordinate 4,297 of VBCJ01000029.1, forward strand.
CTTAAGCCGACGCGCGTGCGCCGTTTCGGCGTGTCTTGCGCGCCGAACGCGCTTTCCTCGGCGCAGGTTTCGCGTCGGGCTCCTCGAACAGCGCCACCGCCATCGCGGTGGTCATCGGCAGGTAGTAGTTCTGATGGATTTTCCTCGCTCGCGGCGAGAGCGCGCCGCGCATCGCGAGCCACATGATCTCCTCCGCCCCTTCGGTCCCGCCCAGCCTGATGTAGTCCGCGTGGCGCATCGCCACGAGCTTCCTCGGGTCGCGCGCGATCAGGTCGAGGAACTTCCTGTCCCATTTCTCGTTGTTGAAACCGGCGCGCTCGCCGTTCATCTGGTGCGAAAGTCCTCCGGTGCCGACGATGACCACTTTCAAGTCCTCGGGGTACGAGAGCACCGCGCGGCGCACCGCCTGCCCGAGCTTCCAGCAGCGCGCGGGCGTGGGGATCGGGTGCTGGAGCACGTTGATCTCGATCGGCACGATCTTTCCGGGCCAGTCGGGCGAGGGCGGCCAGAACATGGTGAGCGGCGAGTGCACGCCGTGGTCGATCGGCAGGTCCTGGAAAACGGAGATATCGAACTCGTCGTTCACCAGCGCATCGGCCATGTGGCGCGCGAGGCCGACGTGGCCCTTCAAAGGGGGAACGGCACGCCGCCCCAGGCCTTCGTCCGCGATCGCGTACTCGGCGCCCACCCCCAGCGCGAAAGTCGGGTAGTGATCGAAGAAAAACGTGGTCGCGTGATCGTTGTAGAAAAACACGAGGACGTCGGGCTTCCTCTGCGCGAGCCAGGCTTTGACCGGCTCGTAGCCCCTGAATAGCGGCGCCCAGTCGGGATCGTTCTGCTTGTTGCGGTCGTAGGCTCCGCCGATCGTCGGGACGTGCGAGGTGCCGATGCCGCCGAGGATTTTTGCCATGGAAGAAATTCCGAGGGAATGATGGGGCTGGCGAGGTGAAACGGCAAGCGGGCTAGAACACGCTCCCGCACGGGCGGTGGCCCTGCCGGCCCGGGTACATTGTCACGTTCCGCGCACGAATCACCCCTCGTCGGCGCCGCATTAGCGGTTTCCTGACAGGAGGTGTCGGGTTTCCCCGATGGCGGCAGGTGCCCGCGAGGCATATCGTTGATCAGGCTCGCCTTCTTGGTGAAGCCTGTAGTGCAAAAAAGGATCTCCAATGCCTAACATTGCTGGTATTGCTGGTGTAATCGGGGCCGGGGTCCTGGCCCTTTTCGCCGCGAGCGGAGCCTCGGCGCAAGCCGAGCGCCTGACTCTGGGAGTGTTTCCCGGCCTCGACTCCGCCGAATCCTTCGAAGTACTCGATCGCTATATGCCGCTCGCTCAATACCTGCAGGCCAAGAGCGGAGCCGTGGTCATGCTGGTTCCGGTGAGAGTTCCCGGTGCCGCGATACAGCGGATGATCGAGGACGGGACGAGCTACAAACTCTTCTTCGGTCCGCCGGTCTTCGCCGCCGAGGCCATCAAGAAAGCCGATTTCGTCACGATCGCCGTGGAGCAGGAACGGATCCGCGGTGTCTTCGTCGTGAAAGCGCAAAGTAAGATCCATAACGTGTGGGACATGACTCCGAGCACGCGCGTAGCCATGCCTTCTCCGAAGCTGCTGCTCGCGATCCTGGCCCTCGCCACTCTGTCGCAGGAGAAGATCATCCTGCAGCCGGAGGCGCGCCGCCACCTCGACTCCGCGGAAGGCATGTTGCTCGCCCTCGACAACGGGGTGGTCGATGTCGCTGTCATGCGCGACCGCCTGGGGCAAAAGATCTCCGCAGAGAAACCGTCCAGTTACCGCATGGCGGGACAAACCCTCGACGGCCCGGGATTCGCGCTGATTGCCCACCGCTCCGTTTCCGAACCGCTCCGTGCGAAGCTGCGCCAAGCCGCGATCGCCCTCAACAGCGACCCGTCCCCTCTGGCCGTGCAGACGCGCGGGCGCTTGAGGACCAGTCCCTTCGTTCCCGGGCAGAACGGAGAGTTCCTGGCATTGCAGCGCATGATGGACACGCGCGGCAACTGAGGCAGCATCGCAATGCCCAGCCAGCGGGGAAGCGAAGTCAAAGCTGGCTTTCGAACAGCCGCCTGAACATCGTGCGCTTGGTGTTGCGAAAGTGCGTTCGCACGCGGCCGCTCCACGCGGTGTGGCGTACCGCGAGCCAGGGCTCGCTTCCCAGGGTTTCGGTGCGCGCGAGATCGTAGCAGGAGTGATAGCGCGGCGAGCCGTCGGGATTGCGGAAGCGCCGGGCGCGGACGCTCCCCGGGCAGGCGGCAAGACCCGGCATGTGCTCGCTGTCGTACCAGGCGTTCAAGTCGGCCTCGTGTGCCGCGACCACATCGGTCTCGACGATATAGTGAAACGGCGCCGCCTCGCCGCGCGACGTGCCCGGCGTATCGAAGACAGGCTGAAGCCTCGCCGCGCTGATTCTCAGGCCCCTCAGGTCGACGAGGTCTCCGGCGCGTTCTGCCGTGCGAGCGAGCACGGTCGTATTCACGGCGCCGAACTCGCGCGAAAAGAGGTACGCATAGATCTCGCCCCCAGCCTCGACCGCCGCGTAGGCGGCCACGCTTTCGGCCAGAGGCACGCAGTCGACGGCAAGTTCTTTGAGGTTGTCGTCGAAGCGGTCGGATACTCGCGAAGCGCCCGCGCACCTGAGGAGGATCCCGCCGGTGTGCGCCGCGCTCATGCAGCCTTGGATCCTATGCGACCGCGACGGGGATCTTGAAATCCTTGATGCGTTTTTCCCATTCCGCCGGACCGGTCTGGTGCACGGAGGTGCCGCTCGCATCGACGGCGACCGTGACCGGCATATCCTTCACCTCGAACTCGTAGATCGCTTCCATGCCGAGATCGCCGAAGGCCAGCACTCTGGACTTTCGGATCGCCTTGGCGACGAGGTAGGCGGCGCCGCCCACCGCGATCAGCGAGGCGGCCTTGTGCTTCCTGATCGCCTCGATCGCCGCGGGACCGCGTTCGCCTTTTCCTATCATGGCGACGAGGCCGGTCCTGCCGAGCATCATCTCGGTGAACTTGTCCATGCGGGTCGCCGTGGTGGGACCCGCGGGCCCGACGATCTCGTCGCGCACCGGATCGACCGGACCGACGTAGTAGATCACGCGGCCGGTGAAATCCACGGGGAGCTTCTCGCCTTTTTCCAGCATGTCCTGGATGCGCTTGTGAGCGGCGTCGCGGCCGGTGAGCATTTTCCCCGACAGTAGAAGCGTCTCGCCGGGCTTCCACTTCGGCACTTCCCCGCGCGTGAGCGTATCGAGGTTCACGCGCCTGGATTGAGCGGCGGGGGTCCAGGTCACCTCGGGCCAGTCTTCGAGGCTCGGCGCTTCGAATTCCGCCGGGCCCGAGCCCTCGAGCGCGAAGTGGACGTGCCGGGTCGCAGCGCAGTTCGGGATCATCGCGATCGGCTGCGACCCCGCGTGCGTCGGGAACGTCCTGATCTTGACGTCGAGCACCGTGGAGAGGCCCCCCAGCCCCTGCGCGCCGATGCCGAGCTGGTTGACTTTCTCGTAGAGCTCCAGGCGCAGCTTCTCGTGCTCGTCGCGGGGCCCGCGCGCGAGCAGCTCGTGCATGTCGATCGGCTCCATGAGCGACTCCTTGGCCATCATCATGGCTTTCTCGGCCGTGCCGCCGACGCCGATCCCGAGCATCCCGGGTGGACACCAGCCCGCTCCCATCGTGGGCACAGTCGCGAGGACCCAGTCGACGATCGAGTCCGAGGGGTTGAGCATCGCGAATTTCGATTTGTTCTCGGAGCCTGCGCCTTTCGCGGCCACGTCCACCGCGACGGTATTCCCCGGCACGAGCTCCACGTGGATCACTGCCGGGGTGTTGTCCTTCGTGTTCCTCCGGCCGAAGACCGGATCCTCGACGATGGACGCGCGCAGCTTGTTGTCCGGATGCAGGTAAGCGCGGCGCACGCCTTCGTTCACCGCGTCCGTCACGGACGGAAATGAGGAGCCCTTGAAACCGTCCAGGCGCACGTCCATGCCGATTTTCAGGAACACGTTGACGATGCCCGTGTCCTGGCAGACCGGCCGACGGCCTTCTGCGCACAGGCGCGAGTTGCTGAGGATCTGCGCGATGGCGTCTTTCGCCGCCGGCGACTGCTCGCGCTCGTAGGCGCGCGCGAGGTGCTGGATGTAGTCGCGCGGATGGTAGGTGCTGATGTACTGCAGCGCGTCGGCGACGCTCTGAACCAGGTCTTCTTGTCTGATGACGGTCATGTCGAATCCCGGCTTGGAACGATGCGGCAAGACTGCGAGTATACCCATAGCGGCTTTTCGTCCGCCTGGAGATGTCGCGGCGTTGAGACAGGTCCAAAGGCTGCGAAATCAGTCCACTAGTCATTTCGCTGCATTGCTGCGTCGTCCCGCGGCGACACTTCGCCGCGCAGGCTTTCTTCCGCAGACGCGCTAATACCTTGATGTGACGTGGACAAATCTTGATGGCACGGGTGTTGCGAATACGCTGCTGTCACTTGGAAAAATGGATGCGCGAGTGAAAGCATTGCAGGATCACCGTCCGCCTCAATTCCTCCCTCCCTCCTAGGCGGACGGCCTCGGGCCCGCAGGACATCGACCTCCTGCGGGTCTTTTTTTTCAGCGCTTGCGGGATACGGTGGCCGGGTTGCGAAGCCCGCGCCGGGGCCGGTAATATCAGCACTTCCGCAGGGGGGATTTGCAAATGGCTGATGCAACGATCGAGTCCGTGCTCCAGGAGGACCGGCTGTTCCCGCCTTCTCCTGAGTTCGTCAAGCAGGCCAACGTATCCGGTGCCGCGGCCTACCAGGCGCTGTGCGACGAGGCCAACCGCGATTTCGAAGGCTTCTGGGGCCGGCTCGCAAAGGAGCACGTGCTCTGGCACAAGCCGTTCACCCGGGTGCTCGATGAATCGAACGCGCCGTTCTTCAAGTGGTTCCACGACGGCGAGCTGAACGCGTCGTACAACTGCCTCGACCGGCACCTGAAGACGCAAGGCGACAAGACCGCGATCATCTTCGAAGCGGACGACGGCAAGGTGACGAAGATCACCTACAGGCAGCTCTACCACAAGGTCTGCCAGTTCGCGAACGCGCTCAAATCGCTCGGCATCAGGAAAGGCGATCGCGTCATCATCGCCATGCCGATGTCGATCGAGGTGGTCACGGCGATGCAGGCGTGCGCCCGGATCGGCGCGACACACTCGGTCGTTTTCGGCGGCTTCTCGGCGAAGAGCCTGCAGGAGCGCATCATCGACGCGGGCGCGGTGGCGGTGATCACCGCCGACGGGCAGATGCGCGGCGGCAAGGAGATCCCCCTCAAGCCTGCGGTGGACGAAGCGTTCACCCTGGGCGGCTGCGAAGGCGTGAAGAACGTCGTCGTCTACAAACGCACCGGGAGTGCGGTCACCATGCAGGGTCCGCGCGACAAATGGTGGCACGACGTGATCGAGGGTCAGGCCGACACCTGCGAGCCGACCTGGGTGAACGCCGAGCACCCGCTCTTCATCCTGTACACATCGGGCTCGACCGGCAAGCCGAAGGGCGTGCAGCACTCGACCGGCGGCTACCTGCTGATGACGGTCATCACCATGAAGTGGGTGTTCGACT
>VBCJ01000392.1:0-2809 GCA_005884335.1 Betaproteobacteria bacterium
CATCAGGCGCTCGACCGAGAACCGGTTGAGCCGGTAGCGGACGAGGTCCGACACGTGCGGCTGGCGGAGCCCGAGAAGCTTCGCCGCCTGCGCCTGCGGCAGTCCGCGTCTCTCGAGGACCTGATTCACCTCCAGCGCGAGACGCACCTTCAGCCGGCGCTCCTTTGCGTCGGCGTAGCCGAGATCGGCGAACACGTCGCCGCTTCCCGCTTCCACTTCACTCCGTTTCTTTGCCATAGCGTTCCTCATAGCTAGGCGGCGCGCTCTGATACGCCTTGCACGGAAAAAAGCGTTTCCGGCGCAATATCCGCACCGTTCGGCCAACACACCGTTCCCCCCGCGAGGAAGAACTTGCGGAACTCCGAGCGATTTCGAAGAGGCTTGAACACCGGCCCGTCGAGCCAGCGCGAGAAATCAACGGTCTTGCGAAGACCGGTGTTGAAGACCAGCTCTATACGGTAGCCCGAAACGTACCTTGCATCCGTAACTTGCGGCAGAGTTGTCATGGTTGTCATTCCAATGGAGCGATCTGGCGGAGAGGCTGAAGTGCCTTCACCCTTTTCCAGTTCGCGCGAAGCTCGTGTTCGCGAAGACGCGCCCATTCCCGAATGAGACGCCTTGCTCTGGCAGAGCGCAGCTCTCCGGTGAGGAGTTTCCCGGCGAAATCGAATGTCGCCGCCTGGCCCTGATATTCAACGTGAAAATGTGGCGGTTCATGGTCGTCGAAGAACATTCGAATGATTATTCCGAAAAACGTTGATACTTACCGGCATCGACGTATCCTACCATTGGTCCGAGCGCGGTCTTAAACTTCCGTTTCAAGGGGCCACCGGACTTGAGGTGAGGGCTACCATTCTTACCCGCATCGACCACGTCGCTATCGGCGTCGCGGACCTCGCGTCCGGGATCGCCGCGTACATGCGCATCGGGTTCGAGGTCGATAGCAACGGCGTCGCCCGGAACGACGGCGACCACCTGCAGCTGGCGCCCGCGCCTCGCGAAGGCCTCCGGTCGATCGCCCTCGCGAGCGACGATCTAGCCGCGGATTCGGCCGCGGTGCGCGCGCGCCACGGCATCGCCCACATCACGCTGACCGCGCAGAACGTACAACCGGCGACCCGCCACCCCAACGGCGTTCAGCGCATCGAGCGGGTCTACATCGCCGTCAAGGACGTCGCCGCGTCCGCCGCTTTCTACGCCCGCGTCCTCGGCGTGCCGGCTCCGAAAATGGAGCGCGGCACCGTCATCAACGCCGACATGGCGATCTTCCAGTTCGGCCCCACCGCCCTCGGCCTCGCGCAACCCAACGCGCCGGGCGTCTGCGCCGACGCCCTCGCGCGCCGCGGCCCGGGACCGTTCCAGATTTTGTACCGGACGAGCAGCATGGACGCCTGCGCGAAGTGGATCGCCGACCACGGCCTACCGCCGCCCGCGCGCGGAATCCGCAACACCGGCGAGCAGGCGATGCTCGTCATGCCGGAGCACGCGTGCGGGGTGGTTATCGGCTTCGTGGGGCCGGCCTAGCAGTCGTTCAGAGACCAAGCGGATCCAGCGCCTGCAGCAGTTTCGTCTTCTGACTGTTGTCCGTCATGGGATAGTTGTCGAGCCAGCGCTTGGCCGAAAACGCCGGCTCGAGAGCGCGAATCTGATCGGCTTCCCACCCAGCGGATGGCGTGCCTCCGCTCGCAACCTCGAGAGCCGCCAAATAAACATGCGTTTCCAGATACTCTGGATTGCGCTTCGACGCCTCTTCAAGGTTTAAGCGAGCCTGTTCGAGATTTCCAAGAAAGAAATACGCTCGTCCCAGCACCAGGAAATAGAGATACCCCGATGTCGGATTGAGGCGCATGGCCGTCCGCATCAGCGGTATGGACGCCGCCGGCTGTCCCGCAAATGTCTTGACACTCGCCATCAAGGCGTATCCATCGGCAAATGATGGATAGAGCGTCAAGGATCTCTCCAGGTGCTTCAGCGCCTGCTGATGTTCGCGCCGCTGCGCATGAACGTACGCGAGTGTCCAATAGGTTTCCGGAATGTCCGGGTTGATTTCGTTTGCGGTGCGCGCCAGCTCGAACGCACGTTCCAGCGCTCCGGCCGCGTCGGCTGTCCATTGATTGCGGTAGTCGGCCGCGTAGGTCAGTGCAAGGCCTGAATACGCGCGCGCGAAAGTCTTGTCGAGGTCGATCGCGCGCCGGAACATCTGCCGTGCGGTTTCATTCCCCGACTTCTGGCGCACCAGCAACGCCGCCTGCCCGCGCTGGAAGTGCTCGTAGGCTTGGAGGTTGCGCGTATGGCGCTGCGCCATCCGGCGCAGCTCGGCTTCGCTGACTTTCGCCGGCAACATGCGGACGATCTTCGGGCCGAGCTCGTCCTGGATGGCGAAGAGGTCGGTCAATGGACGATCAAACCTCTCCGACCAGAGCTGTCTTCCGGTGGCTTGCTCGACGAGAAAAACGTGCACACGCAAGCGTTCGTCGAGGCGCTGAACTGTTCCGGAAACGAGGTAGCGACTTTCGGCACGGCCCGAAACCTCGCTCCTGGGTCGACCGTCCATCGGCGAAAACCCTATGACCGAAAGACCGGATGACTTCGACAGGTCGGTCAGGAGATCCGTCGTGATGCCGCGCGCCAGCAGCAATTCCTGACCGTCCTTGCTCAGCGCCTCAAAGGGCGCTATCGCGAGGGTCGGCGCTTGCGCAACGTCGACGACAGGACCTGGCGAAAGTCTTCTTGCTTGCTGGCCGGCACTCCACCAAAGGCCTGTCGCGACGAGCAGCGCGAGAGCGGCTGCACCCGCGATCCAGCGAAC
>VBCJ01000392.1:2816-3338 GCA_005884335.1 Betaproteobacteria bacterium
GGCCGATCCGGATCATCTCCAAGCGTCTTGCGCAGCTTGATGACTACTTGCGTGAGCGAATCGTCACCCACGACGACACCGGGCCAACCCTGCGCAAGCAGCGCTTCTCGACCGACCACCTGGCCCGGCCGGTTCGCGAGGTGGAGAAGGACGGCCATGGCCTTGGGCTCGACTTGCACTGCCCTGCCCTGCGTGGATAGTTGATTGAGATCGGGCTCGACCGTCCAATCCCCTACCCTGAACCTCGAGTCGGCCGGAACAGCCGGAGCGTCCATCGCTAAGGGCATGCGCGTCAACCTGATCGACGACGGAAACCAGCCGATTATGCTGTTTCGCCCGTTCTTAGCCAAAGTTTAGTGGAATCTTTGTTGTTGTTTCTCGCGCTTGGGGCTTCAATATTCGCGATGCCGGCCGGTCCGGCCAAGAGGAGGAACCACCATGAGAGTCCCCGCCACCCTGATCGTGTCCGCGTTCGTGTTGTTGCTCGGCGGTTGCGCCACCGACCGAGCGGCAAGCCAAGCG
>VBCJ01000393.1 GCA_005884335.1 Betaproteobacteria bacterium
CGCAGGGCGAATGGAAGTTCATGCCGCGCTGGAGCCTCCTGGCCGGCCTGCGGCACACCGAGGTTTCGTTCTACTCGAGCGATTACTACATCGTGGGGGCCAACCCCGACGACAGCGGCCAGATCCGCTTCAAGAACACCAGCCCCGTCGCGGGCCTGGTCTACTCGGTCTCCCCCGCGCTCAATCTCTACGGCAATGTCGGCAAAGGCTTCGAGACTCCGACTTTCGCGGAGCTCGCTTACCGCTCCGGCGGCGCCACGGGCTTGAATTTTGCGCTGCAGCCGAGCACGAGCGTCAACACCGAGCTCGGCGCGAAAGCCTTTCTTCCGGGCGGCCAGCGGCTCACTTTCGCGGTGTTTCACATCGACACCAGGAACGAGATCGTGGTCGACACCGCATCCGGCGGGCGCACCACCTTCAAGAACGCGAGCCGCACGACGCGCAACGGCGCCGAGGTGTCCTGGAGCGCAAGAACGCTCGAGACGCTCGACCTGCTCGCTGCGCTCGCCTATGTGGATGCTCGCTACCGCGACGATTTCTCAAGCGGCAGTGCGGGCAACACCCTGCCCGGCGTTCCGCGGCGCACCTTCTACGGCGAAGCGCGCTGGGCACCCGCGGAGCGGGGTTTCAGCACGGCGCTCGAGCTGCGCTACGGCGATCGCATCTATACGACCGACGCCAACGCCGAGTCGGCTCCTCCCTATTCGGTGGTGAACTGGCGAATCGTCTTGGAGCAGCGCGCGAGCGACTGGCGCGTCAGCGAGTTCCTGAGAATCGAGAACCTTTTCGACAAGAGCTACATCGGATCGGTGATCGTCGGCGACACCAACCAGCGCTTCTACGAACCGGCTCCGCGGCGCAACGCCATCGTCGGAATCAACGCGATCTCTACGTTTTGACGGCGCCGACCTCGCGGTGGCGGTCGATCCAATAGGCCCAGGGAACAAAGATGGCGAGCGCGATCAGTCCCATGATCGCCACCGTGTTCTCGCTCGGCGGCGGCGGTGACCACGGTGCCGGAACGTACAGCGCGAGAAGCAGCGCGATCAGGGCCCACCACGCGATGGCGCCGACGCGGTCGCTGCTCCGCGTCGTCCGGAGGTAGAGCGCGACAGCGGCCGCGAACATCGACCCCTCGACGGCAAAGGTCGCCGGCCACGACTGCCACAGAGCGAGGCCCAGCCGCTCGCTTCCGCCGGGATAGAGCGGCATGTCGGGCCGGTGAGTGACGCAGTCCAGCACCCAGTGGCTGGCGACGACGATTCCGACCCACATGGCCCCGGCGCGATCGCCTTTTACCGTTTGATACACGATCGCGAAGAGCACCGCCCAGACCCCAGTCATCAGCATGCTGTGCGACCACGGGTAGTGCAGGAACTCGAACGGATTGATCGCGGTATAGCCCGCCACGATGCGGAATCGCTCGATCCCGAGGACAACCAGCACGGGCCACACCGCATCGAGGAACACCGCCGCGAAGACGAGCGTGCCGAGCGACGCCTTGGGCGCGACTTTCTTGGCGGCGAAAGCGACGGCGAAATGTCCGATGAACACGTCACCTCCTCCGCATCGGGCGAATTCAGGCGCTTTCGTACAGGCGAGTGAGGACGAACTCGCGATGTCCGAGCGCTTCTGCGGCGGTGAGCCTGCCGTTCGCGGTACGGAACATCATTTCGAGGAGTTTGTCGCCCGCTTGGTCCATGTTGATCTCCTTGCGCGTGATGCCGGACACGTCGACGTCGATGTGTTCGGGCATGAGGCGCACGGTGCGCGGATTGGCGCAGATCTTGATGACGGGCAGGATGGGATTGCCGATGACGTTGCACTGGCCGGTGGGGAAGAAATGCACCGCGTAGCCGCTTGCCGCGCACAGCGTCACCATCTCCGCCGCTGCGGAGGAGGAATCCATGAACCACAGTCCCGGCCCGCTCGGGACCTCGGCCTTGTCGAGCACGCCGTCCACCATGCATTTCTTTCCGATCTTCTGGATGTTGCCGAGCGCTTTCTCCTCGATGGTGGTGAGGCCGCCGGCGATATTGCCCTTGGTCGGCTGCGAATCCATGAGGTCGCTCGTCTTGTGGCGGTCGATCACTTCCTGGTAGCGATTGAACATGAACATGAACTTGTCACGCACCTCGGGAGTCCTGCAACGCGCGGCCACGAGCTGCTCGCCGCCGGTAAGCTCGGTCGTTTCGCCGAAAACGAGCGTCACGCCGTGCCCGTAAAGCTTGTCGAAGGCGTTTCCCACGCAGGGATTCGCGCCGATCCCGGAAGTCGTGTCCGATTCGCCGCACTTGGTCGAGACCCACAGGTCCTTGAGCGGCCGCTCTTCGCGGCGCAATTCCGAGGCCCATTGCATGTAATCCTTCGCCGCCTTGGAGGCGCGGCGGATGGTTTCCGTGTCGCCGTGGCCTTCGATGCCGAAGAAGGACACCGGTTTCCCCGTCGCGGCGATTCCGTCGGCGACGCGCTTCGCCCATCCGTCCTCGATGCCGATCACCACCGCCGCGGCGACGTTGGGATTGGACCCGGTGCCGATCAGCGTCTTGAAATGCA
>VBCJ01000030.1 GCA_005884335.1 Betaproteobacteria bacterium
CCCGCATCGGCGCGGATGATCCCGTCCGGACCGATCACGGTCTGCTGCGCATTCTGAACGTTGGGATTGGCTCCGTGCGCGTCGCCGCCGACGAGAACCGTGCCGCCGCCCGTCTCGCCCGATGCGTCGATCACACCGTGGCCGACTACTCCGACGCGCACGCCGAGCGCCTGGATCGTTCCGCCCTGTCCGGAGCTGCCTTTGGCTTCGACGGTTCCGGAGATGAGGTTGGTGCCGCCCTCGGCCTGCAGGAGGACGTTGCCGCCGCTAGCACCATTCGCCGTGGTCCTGCTGCCCGCGTCGAGTGTCAGATCCTTGGTCGCCACGAGCCGGATCTCGCCGTTCGCGCCGACCACCGCGCTGTTCGCCTCCACCACGCCGCCCTGGCGCACCAGCGCGCCGAACATGCCGATGCGGCCGGAGTCGGAGATCAGTTGTCCTACGTTGAGCGCTTGCTCGGCGTCCGCGACGAGGCGCACCGTCACGAAGGGGGAACCCTCGGAAACGAGCTCCACGCTCTTGCCCGCGGCGAGCACGATCTCGCCCTGCGGCGAGCGGATGACGCCCGAGTTCTGCACGTCCGGGCCGACCAGGAAGACGCGCCCGCCGGGACCGCCCGAGCTGGTATCGATGACTCCGGCGTTGGAGACTGCGCCCGCGCCGGGAGTCTCGGTGAAACGCAGCCGTCCGTTTAGAAAGTCCTGGTCGGACAGATTCAGGCTCGAGGCCACGAATCCGGCGACGTCGATGCGCGCGCTCGATCCGATCGCGATACCGCTCGAGTTGAGCAGGAACACCCGGCCGTTGGAGGCGAGCACCCCGTCGATCACGCTTTGCGGGATCACTCCGTTCGCGCCCACCACGCGGTTGAGCACCACCGAGGATCCCGAGGACTGCAGAAACCGCGTGATCTCGTTGACGCCGATCGAGAAGCTCTGCCAGTTGATGATGGCGTTGGCGCTGTTGGTGATCGTCAGCGTGTTGCCCGAGCTGGCGAAGCTCGCGCTGCCCGAGCTGACCGTGCCGCCCGTGGGATTGGCGAGGCTCTGCCCGGTGGAAAGGCTGAAGCAGGCGGCCACCGACAGCGCGATCAGCTTGGGCTTGAAATCGCCTCGTTGCCTGGGCTTGGCACTGGAACTGGACATGGCTACCCCTCCGATAGACTTCATTCCCGCAGCAAACGGGGAACTCATTCTAGACCTCGGTTGCGGGCTCGGAATGTGACTTTTCGCACAGGCGGGCCCGCCTCAAAAGCTGTAAGCAGCAGCGAAATGCACGCGAGTCTCCCCCTTGATGCGGGTCCCCGCGTCCCGGCTGACGCGTGCCGCATCGAGCCTGAACGCGAGGGACTTGCCCTGGTTCGCGCGCAGGCCCAGGCCGAAGCTCGCCAGCTTGTTTTCCGGGCCGCGCTCGGGAAAGTTGTCGTGGCCGCGCGCCGCGTCGGCGAAAACAAGCGCGCGCACTCGCCAGGTGCTGCCGACCCACGATCCGAAATCCGGACCGTAGCCCTCGAGCGAAAACCGCTTGCCGACGTCGCTCGCCGTCTCGCGCTCGTAGTAGCCGCGCACGCTGTCCGCCCCGCCCATCCCGAATTGCTCGCCGGGGATGAGCAGGTCGTGGGTCTGCTGGGCGTTCGCGACCGCGCGCACGATAAAATCCGAAGGGAGCAGCTGCGAAAACGTAATACCCGCGCGCCAGATCGAGTACTTGGCCGGAGCGCTCAAGCGCTGGCCGGGTTCATCAAAGGCCGCCTGGTCGCCCTTGTTGCCCCCGGGGATGTTGTGCGAGTAGGAGATGTTGAAGGACAGATCCCGGCCGACTTGAGAGGCGCGGCCGCTGTAGGTGAGCGAAGCCGGGTGCACCGTGATGTCCGGGACGAGCGACTCGGTGGTTCCCACTAAGGTGACGCTGTTCTTGTACGCCCGGTAATCCAGTCCGAACGCGGCGCGGTGCTCGTAAGTATCGATCCGTCCTAGAAGCTGCGTGTAGCGCAATCCGAAGACCGTCCCCTTGCCCGACACGTTGAAAAGATCCTGCACCGTGCCGGAACTGACGCTCGAATACCCGGCGAGAACATCGACGACGCCGCTCCATTTGTATGCAGGCACACGGTATCCGGCGCCGAAGACCTTCACGTCGGACGCGTGGCCCGGAGAAGTGAGCACCTGCGCGTTGAGCACGTCGTCGCCGTTGAAGAGGTTGGCGTTCTGGTAGCCGAGGCCGGTGCGCAAGTTTCCGGTCTTCGGAGTGCCGGTGTTGTCCGCGAACACCGAGATCCTGGAGGGGTTTTCGTCCGTGACGCGAACGGTCGCGTCGATTTGGCCGGGGTCGTCCGCGGCCTGCAGCGCCACGCTCACCTGCTTGGCCGGGTTCTCGTTGACGAGCTGAGCGTCCTGGCCGATCGCCCGCGTATTCGGGGAGGTGTCCTCTTTCAGCGAAGGCAGGCCGGCCCTGACGTTCTTTTCGCCGAAAAAACGGTTGCCCTGCACCCGCACCCGCCGGATTCGCGCCTCGACCACGCGCAAACGCACCTGGCCCGAGCGAATGTCCTGCTCGGGAACGCTCACGCGCACCGCGCTGTAGCCGCGGCCGGTGTAGACATCCTGCAGCGCTTCGAGCGCGCGCTGAATGTCGCCGAAATCGCGGTCCCTGCCGGAGAACGGCGTGAGAATCCGGTCGAGCTCGTCCTGCGCGAGAAGGGAATTGCCCTCGACGAGAAAACGCTGGATAGCGAATCGCGGTGCAGCCGGCGGCTTGGAGGGCGCTGCGATCGATGGCTGGGATTGCGGCGCGGCCGGGGTCTGAGCCTGCGGTTTGGGCGGCTGCGGCTTCGCCGGCGCCTGCGCGATCGCGGGGCTCGCGCACAGGGCGAGCATCGATCCTGCCGCAGCTGCGAGCAAGCGGCGGCGCAGCGCGCTCAGCGTTGGTGTTGGAGCCACCGTGACCCTCCCTGGTCAGGAAGCAAAATTCTCCCACGGCGCATCCCGTGAGGGCAAGCGGTACGCGGTTCGCTCGCCCGGAAAAAGGCCACGGGTCGCGGCCCGCGGTTGTGATTGTCCCGAAAAATGTGACTTGGTTCCGGTAATGTCACGGCGTGCACAGATTCAGGAATTTCTCGCCTTGCTCTTCAGATAGTTCAGCGGCCCGCCGCGGAAGGGCGCGAAACCGGTACCGAAAATGAGCCCGGCGTCGGCGAGGTCGGCATCGGCGACGATGCCTTCGGCGACCGCCGTCTGCGCTTCCTTGAGGTAGGGCGCGATCAGCTTCTCGGTGAGTTCGGGCGTGACGCCGCGCGCGGCGCCTTTGCGCGCCTTGCCGTCCTGCCAGAGGTAGAAGCCGCGACCGGTTTTCTTGCCGAGATTTCCCGCGGCGACGAGCTCGGCGAGCTTCCTCGGAGGTTGCGCGCGCTCGCCCGCCAATTCCTTCCCCACCGCGAGGCAGATGTCCAGGCCCACCGTGTCGGCCAGCTCGATCGGTCCCATCGGCATGCCGAACGCCGTGACCGCCGCGTCGAGTGTCTCCGGCGCGACGCCCTCGTCGACCATGTGCAGCGCCTGGTCGATGTAGGGACCGAGCACGCGATTGACGAGAAAGCCCGGCGAGTCCTTGACCGGCAGGGGCAGTTTGTCGATCTGCCGCACGAACGCCGCAGCCCGCTTCGCGACTCCCGAGTCGGTGACCGCGCCCTTGACCACTTCGACGAGCTGCAACTGCGGCACCGGGTTGAAGAAATGGATTCCAACGAGGCGCGACGGATTCATGAATTTCGCGCCGATGTCGGCGATCTTGAGGCTCGACGTATTCGAGGCGAGGAGCGCCTCCGGCTTCGCCGCCGCCTCGAGCTTCGCGAACAGATCGCGCTTGGCCTGCAGGTTCTCGAAAATCGCCTCGATGACGACGTCCGCCCGCCGCGCTCCGTCCCCGGCGGCGTCGGGAGTCAACCGGTCGAGCGCGTCCCGAATTCTGGATTTTTCGCGCAGCCGGCGTTTGAAAAGCTCGGCCGCGCGCTTCATCGCCGGCGCGAGGCGCTCGGGCGACTGGTCCTGCAGCGTCACCGCCAGACCGCGCATCGCGCACCAGGCGGCGATGTCTCCGCCCATGACGCCCGCGCCGACCACGTGAACGTGTTGCGCCTTGAAGGCGCTGTCCTTCCCGAGCGATTTCAAGCGCTCCTGGAGGAAGAAGATGCGGATGAGGTTGCGCGCCGTGTCGCCCTCCAGAAGCCCGATGACTGAAGCCGGATCCTCGGGTCGCGGTGCGAACGGATCGCCGTCGTATTTCCGCCACAGCTCGAGGATCGCGTAAGGCGCGGGGTAGTGATCGGGCGAGGCTCGGGAGGCAAGCTGCTTTCTCGCCAGTTGAACGACGAGCGGACGCATCAAGGCGGAATTCATCAGCCGCTGAACGAGAGGCAGCCTTCTCGAGCGGGGCGCCTCGAGCACCATCATGCGCGCGGCGTTCTCCTGGATGCGCGGCGGCACCGCCTCGTCCACGAGACCCAAACGCTTCGCGCGGCGCGCATCCACGGCTCGGCCCGTGAGCAGCATGTCGAGCGCCGCAGTCGGGCCGACGAGGCGCGGCAGGCGCTTGACGCCGCCCCAGCCGGGAAGGATGCCGAGCATCACTTCGGGAAGCGCGAAGCGCGTTCCGGGCTGATCCACCGCGACGCGATAGCGGCAGGCGAGCGCGAGCTCTACGCCCCCGCCCATGCAGAAACCGTTTACGAGTGCAAGCGTCGGGAAGGGCAGGGCTTCGAGTTTGTTATAGAGGTCCCAGCCGCGCTTGACCAGGCGCATCGCGTCGTCCGCGTCCTTGATCTTGGTGAACTCCTCGACGTCGGCGCCCGCGATGAATCCGGAGTCCTTGCCGGAGCGGATGATGAGCCCCCGCGGATTCTTCGCGCGTAGCTCGTCGAGAATCCGGTCGAGCTCCGCCATCACGTCGGCGGACAGGACGTTCGTGGAGGCGCCCTTCTTGTCGAACGACAGCCAGACGATGTTGTCGCGGTCGGTGTCGAGCTTCCAGTGGAGGGTCTTGCCCGCCATGACAATTACAGCGCCTCGACCAGCATCGCCCCGCCGAGGCCCCCGCCGATACAGATCGAAGCCATGCCGCGCTTGCCTTTTGCGCGCTTGAGCGCATGCAGTAAATGCAGCACGATGCGCGCACCCGAGGCGCCGACGGGGTGGCCTAGCGCGATGGCGCCGCCGTCCACGTTGAGTTTTGCCTTGTCGAGCTCGCCCATCGCGCCATCGAGGCCCAGTTCCTCGCGGCAATATTTGTCTTCCTCCCACGCCGCGAGGCAGGCGAGCACCTGGGCCGCGAACGCTTCGTTGATTTCCCAGGCATCGAGGTCGTTGAGCTCAAGGCCGTGACGCTTGAGTATCGGTGTCGAGGCGTGCACGGGCCCGAGGCCCATCTGCGCCGGGTCCAAACCCGCCCACTGCGAGTCGACGATGCGGCCGAGCGGCTTCAGATCGTGGCGCTTGACGGCCTCCTCGGTCGCGAGCACCAGCCACGCCGCACCGTCTGTGATCTGCGAGGAGTTTCCCGCGGTGACGTTGCCGTATTTCCGGTCGAAAAAGGGTTTCAGCTTCGCGAGGTTCTCCGCCGTGGAGTCCTTGCGAACACCGTCGTCGTCCTTGTAGAGGTTGCCTTTGTCGTCGAAGACCGGAACGATTTCCGCTGCCAGACCGTCATGCGGCTCGTTGAATACGCCGTTCTCCTGCGCGCGGAGGACGCGGGCATGGCTCTCCGCGGCGAATTCGTCCATTTCCCGGCGACTGATCCCGAAGCGGTACGCGAGATTCTCGGCCGTCTGACCCATGAGAAGCCCCACGTAGGGGTCGGTCAGGCCTTTCATGATGCCGATGATGGGGGTGAGCAGCTGGGTCGGTTTCAGCTTCAGGAACATGCCGGCCTTCTGCAGAGGAGTCTTCGCGGCCATGAAGTTCGAAAACCACATGACCATGAAGTCCGAATAGAGAAGGGGCACGCGTGAGAGCGCGTCCACGCCGCCCGCGAGGACGAGGTTCGAACGCCCCGAGAGCATGTTCGCTACGCCCGAGTCGAGCGCCTGCATGCCCGAGGCGCAGTTGCGCATCACGGTCCATCCCGGCACCTTCTGCCCGCAGCCCATGCGCAACGCCGCGACGCGCCCGATGTTCACCTCGTCGACGGAAGGCGCGGCGCAGCCCAGGATCACCTCGTCGAGTTCGGTCGGCGCGAAGCGCTGGCGCACGAGCAACATCTTGCCGGCGGCGGTCGCGAGATCGCTCGCCGAGAACGGGCCCGGCCGGTTGCGTGATTTCAGGAACGGCGAGCGCGCGCCGTCGATGATGAAGATGTCTTTGGCCACGACGAAACCGGGGACAGACCCCTATTTTTGATTACGCATCGTATGAAAGCAAAACCGGGGAAAAATAGGGGTCTGTCCCCGGTTTCAGGCGGCGGCGCGTTGCGGCTGCGCGGGCTGAATCGCTTCGGACAGTCCGAGATCCTGCGGGAAATCGTCCACGCGGATCACCTCGTCGCGCAGCTGCGCCGCGCGCTTGAGCAGCGCCAGTTCTTCGGCGCCGATGACGCGCGCGGCGAGCGCAGCCTCGGCGAGCTCCTCGGGTCCTCTGCCGCGGATCGCCCCGGACTTGTGAGCCGCACGGATCTTCGCCTCGACCGCCTCGGCCTTGATCGTCGCCTCGAGCGCGGCCTCGAGACACCCGAGCGGTTCGCTCTCAGCCTTCGGCAGGTACATGCCGGCGCAGAGCCGGTCGCGCGCCGCCGACGGCGCGATGAGCAGGCGCGCGATCTCGTGCCCAAGGGCGTCGCTGGGCGGCGCGAAGCGCCGTCCGAGCGGGAACGTCACCAGGCGCAGGAACGCGCCGATCAACCGCACCGGATAGTTGGCGAGCACGCCGTGCAGCGCTTCAGCCGCGCGGGCGAGCGTGTCCTGAAGCGACCAGTGCAGAAGCGGAAGGTCGGCCTCCTGCCGCCCCTCGTCCTCGAAGCGCTTGAGCGCCGTCGAGGCAAGATAGAGCATTGAGAGGACATCGCCCAGCCGCGCGGAGATCCTTTCCCGGCGCTTCAGCGACCCTCCCAGGACGAGCATGGAGACGTCTGCCACGTAGGCGAGCGCGGCGGAAATCCGCGTCAGGTGCCGGTAGTAGCGGCGCGTCCGTGGCGCAGCCCTGGGCGAAACGGAAACGAAGCGCGATCCGGTGATCGCCATGAGGAAGGCGCGCGTTTCGTTCGAGATGACGTGCCGGATGTGACCGAATAGCGCGGCGTCGAAGCCTTTCAGGTCGCCTGCGCGGGCGGCGTTCATTTCCTTCAGCACGTACGGATGGCAGCGGATCGCCCCCTGCCCGAAGACGATGAGGTTGCGCGTGAGGATGTTGGCGCCCTCGACCGTGATCGCGATGGGCAGCTGCTGGTAGATTCGCCCCATGAAATTGTTGGGGCCGAGGCAGATCCCCTTGCCTCCTAGGATATCCATCGCGTCGTTGACCACGGCGCGCCCGCGCTCGGTGAGGTGGTACTTGACGATCGCCGAGATCACCGAGGGCTTTTCGCCGAGGTCCACGGCGCCCGCGGTCATCGTGCGGGCCGCGTCCATCGTGTAGAGGTTGCCGCCGATGCGGGCGAGCGCCTCCTCGATGCCTTCGAATTTTCCGATCGGCGTCTTGAACTGGCTGCGCACGCGCGCGTAGGCGCCCGCCGCGCGCGCGGCGAGCTTGGCGTAGCCCGTCCCCGAGGAGGGCAGCGAGATCGAGCGTCCCGCGGCGAGGCACTCCATCAGCATCCTCCAGCCCTGGCCCGCCATCTTCGGCCCGCCGATGATCCAGTCGAGCGGCATGAACACGTCCTTGCCCCAGTTCGGTCCGTTCTGGAACACCGCGTTCAGAGGGTTGTGCCGGCGGCCGATGTTGACGCCCGGCGTGTCGGTGCGCACGAGCGCGCAGGTGATTCCGATATCTTCCCTGCTTCCGAGCAGATGGTCCGGGTCGTGGAGTCGGAAGGCGAGCCCGAGCAGCGTCGAAATGGGACCCAGCGTGATGTAGCGCTTCTCCCAGGTGACGCGCATGCCGAGCACTTCGCGGCCTTCCCACATTCCCTTGCACACGATGCCGAAATCGGGAATCGCGGCCGCATCGGAACCCGCGTGCGGATTCGTCAGGCCGAAACAGGGAATTTCGAGGCCTTTCGCGAGGCGCGGCAGGTAGTAGTTTTTCTGCTCCTCGGTGCCGTAGTGGAGCAGCAGCTCGGCGGGCCCCAGTGAATTGGGCACCATGACGTGCACCGTAGCCGCGCTGCAGCGGGTCCCGAGCTTCTGGATGACTTGCGAATGCAGGGTGGCGGAGAACTCCTTGCCGCCGTATTTCCTCGGGATGATCATCCCGAGTCCTTGCCGCCGTATTTCCTCGGGATGATCATCCCGAGAAAACCCTTGTCCTTGATGAACTGCCAAGCGTGCGGCGGCAGGTCCTGATACACCTGCGTCGTCTCCCAGTCGTTCACCATCGCGCACAGCTGCTCGGTTTCGCCGTCGAGGAACGACTGTTCCTCGGGCGTCAGCTTCGGGCGCGGCACCGCAAGCAGCTTTCCCCAGTCGGGGCGGCCGGAGAAAAGATCGCCGTCCCACCACACCGTGCCCGCGTCGATCGCCTCCTGCTCGGTCTGGGACATGGCCGGAAGCTGGCCGCGGTACCAGGCGAGAAGGGAGCGTGAAACAAGCAGCCGGCGCAGCGGCGAAACGCCGAGCACGACGCTGCAGACGGCGAGTATCGCCGCGAGAACGAGAAAAGCATCCATGGGGAATGCTCCCCCGACCAGACCGGCGAGCAAAAGGACCGCACCCGCGGCAATCCAGATCCATCCCGAGGAGTTCAGATAGGCAAGCGCAAGGGAAACGGCAACGACTGCGACGATCCAGACAGCGAGCGGCATGGGCCCTCCGGAATGTTCTCTGGGGGATTTAACGCAATACAGCATGATACGCTGCTCCGGCACCTCGCGGCAGCGCTTGCCCCGCTGGAACCCCGCCCCCATGTACCATAGCGATCCCCATGGCCCACGATCACCGCAGCCTCGCTTTTCCTACCTTGCGGAAAGATTCCGCCGCGCCGAAACGGCGCAGCGAATGGCGCGCGGTCGGGATGCTCGTCCCCTATCTGTGGGAATTCCGCTTCCGGGTTGCGATCGCGCTTGCGTTTCTGACCGCCGCCAAGCTCGCCAACGTGGGCGTGCCGCTTATCCTGAAGGACGTGGTCGATTCGCTGGACGCGCAGACCGCCGTGCTCGTGCTGCCGCTCGCGCTGCTCGCGGCTTATGGAATCCTCAGGTTTTCGACGACGCTGTTCGCGGAGCTCCGGGACGTCGTGTTCGTGCGCGTGACCCAGCGCGCCATCCGCCGCGTCGCGCTCACCGTGTTCCGCCACATGCACAGCCTGTCCCTGCGCTTCCATCTGGAACGCCATACCGGCGGCGTGTCGCGCGACATCGAACGCGGCACGCGCGGGATCTCGACCCTGTTGACCTACATGCTGTTCTCGATCGTCCCGGTGATCCTCGAGTTCAGCCTGGTGGCGGCCATCCTTCTCACCAAGTTCGACTGGCGCTTCGCGGCGGTCACCTTTGTCGCGGTGGCCCTCTACATCGCTTTCAGCGTGGCTATCACCGAGTGGCGCATGGAAATCCGCCGCCAGGCGAACGAGCTGGATTCGAAGGCCA
>VBCJ01000394.1 GCA_005884335.1 Betaproteobacteria bacterium
CGGCCTGGGCTTGAGGCTGATGGAAGCGCGCGGCTTCTACGGCATCCTCATCGCCGCGACGACGATCGGCGTCGCGCTCAACTTCACCGAGATCGATCCGGTCAAGGCGCTCATCTGGAGCGCGGTGATCAACGGCGTGATCTCGGTGCCGATCATGGCGGTGATGATGCTGATGGCGGCGCGCCCGGAGATCATGGGGCGCTTCACCGTGAGGCGGCGCTTGAAGAGGCTCGGCTGGCTCGCCACCGGCGTGATGGCGCTCGCGGTGGTCGCGATGCTGCTCGCGTCTCTTACGTCGCCGGCCCACGCGCAGGAACCGGCCGACTATCCCTCGAAGCCCATCCACATCCTCGTCGGCTTCACCCCGGGCGGCGGGCCGGACATCACCGCGCGCTATATCGCGCAGAAGCTCGGCGAAGCGTGGAAGCAGCAGGTGCTCATCGACAACCGCCCGGGCGCGGGCGGCACGCTCGCCGCTGGGATGGTCGCGCGCGCTGCGCCCGACGGCACCACGCTCCTCTCGGTTTCCTCCGCGCACGCCATCGCGCCCGTCCTCTATTCGAATCTGACTTACGACACGTTCCGCGATCTTTCCGGCATCACGCTCTCCGCGGCCTCGAAGTACGTGCTCGTCGTGTCGCCTTCGCTCGGCATCAAATCGGTGAAGGAGCTGATCGCGCGGGCGCGCGCGAAGCCCGGGAGCCTCAACTTCTCCTCGGCGGGCGTGGGCAGCGGCACGCACTTCGCCGGAGAGTTGTTCAAGGCGATGGCGGCGATCGACGTCGTGCACGTTCCCTTCAAGGGCATCCCCGAGGCGCTCACTGAGACGCTCACCGCTCGCGTGCAGTTCTTCATGGCGCCCATCGCGAACGCGGTGAACCAGGTGAAGGAGCGCAAGCTCGCGGGTCTGGGTGTCTCCTCGGCCGAGCGCGACCCGCTCCTGCCCGAGGTGCCCACCATCGCGGAGGCCGGCGTGCCGGGCTACGAGTCTATCCTGTGGTTCGGGCTGCTCACCTCGTCCGCCGTGCCGCGACCCGTCATCGCGAAGCTCAACCGCGAGATCGTGCGCATCCTCTCCGAGCCCGACGTGAAACAGCGCTGGACCCCGATCGGCCTGCAGCCGCGGCCGACCACGCCGGAAGGGTTCGACAAGCTGATCCGCGACGACGTGGCGACGTTCACGAGGATTGCGAGAGGGGCGAATATAAAAGCCGAGTAGTGTTTTAACCCCGTCAGTGCCGCCAGCGCGTTTACCGACATTGAAACGGCGTGACGCCGGATGAAAAGGGGTTAAACAATGATGCTTCATCGACGGACGAGTATTGAGGCCGTGTTGCTTGTGACGTCACTCGGCTGCACCACGGCAATTGCGCAGGATGCATCCCGCATCACCTCCGTGACGCTCTACCCCGGCAGCGCGACGGTCGAGCGCACGGCGCGGGTCGTGCCGGGAATGACGCGGCTGGAAATCTCCGGGCTGCCGGCGAATTTCGATCCGCAGACGGTGCGCGTGGAATCGACTCCGGGC
>VBCJ01000031.1 GCA_005884335.1 Betaproteobacteria bacterium
GATGAAGCGGTCGCGCTCGAAAACGCCGGCGTTGATGCCGTGGTCACACAGGGCGCCGAAGCGGGCGGCCACCGTGGGAGTTTCGCTTGCGAATTCGAGGCGGCGATGGTGGGAACGATTTCGCTGGTGCCTCAGGTGGTCGATGCCGTGCGGATCCCCGCGATCGCATCGGGCGGCATCATGGACGGTCGCGGGATTGCGGCTGCGCTCGCCTTGGGTGCGCAGGCCGTGCAGATGGGAACGGCTTTCCTCGCTTGCGACGAGTCGGGCGTTCCGGACGCCTACAAGGAAGCGATCCTCAAGGCGCGTGAGCACGAAACGCGACTCACGCGTGTCTTTTCCGGACGTCCGGCGCGGGGCATCGTCAACCGGTTCATGACCGAGGTCGAGCGCAACGCCGGCCCCGGCGCGGTTCTTCCGTTCCCGTTCCAGAACGCGCTGACGCGGCCGCTGCGCAGCGCAGCAGCCAGACAGGGACGGGCGGAATTCCTTTCGCTTTGGGCTGGCCAAGGTGTCCGGTTGGCGCGCCGCCAGCCCGCCGCCCAGTTCATGTCACGGCTCGCCCGGGAAACCGACGCGGCCATCCGCAGGTTGGCGAAGCCGGATTGAAACTCTGCGCCTTAGGTATGATTACGGGCTTCCCCGTAACGCCCCATCGTCCGCAAGGAGAAACCGCCATGAACCTCTACTACCACCCCGTATCCACGACCAGCCGCCCGGTGTGGCTGTTCATCGCCGAAAACGGCATCGATTGCGAGCTGCGCGTTGTCGACCTCATGAAGGGCGAGCACCACCAGCCGGAGTATGTAGCGATCAACCCGAACCGCCTTGTGCCCGTGCTGGAGGACGGCGACTTCCGCTTGAGCGAGAGCTCGGCGATTCTCAAGTACCTCGCCGAAAAGACCGGATCTTCAACCTACCCGAAGGAGCTGCGAGCGCGGGCGAAGGTGAACGAAATGATGGACTGGATCAATACGCAGGTCTGTCGCGAATTCGCCTACGGACTGGTCTACCCGCAGATCTTCCCGACCCACAAGCGGCGCAGCGACGAGGCGCACGCGGGCACGATCGCCTGGGGCAAGGAAAAGGCGCAAGGGTGGCTGAAAGTCCTCGATGAAAACCTGCTCGGGTCGAAGAAGAAATATCTGTGCGGCGAGCAGATCACCATCGCAGACTATTTCGGCGGTCCGTTCGTCGCCCTCGGCGAGATCCTGCGCTGCAACTACTCGGCGTACCCGAACGTCAACCGCTGGCTGGGCCGAATGAAAGCTCTGAAGAACTGGGGCAAGGTGCACGAGGTCTTCTACGGATTCGCCGCCTCGCTCAAGGACAAAGCCTTCGAGGCCGTTTGAGACGCCCGGGCGCGTGGCCCAGGTGGCAGTCGGCACCCGCTACCAGCGCTGGCGGTGCCGGTACCAGGGTTGATTCGGGGTTTTCTTCTGGTCCGGCTTCGCGTCCGTGGCCTCTGGGGCGCCCTCTTGAGCGGGCGCGCGGTCCACGGAAGCCTGCGAGGCCTTGTGATCTCGAGCGCTCCCCTTTGACGCGGAGAGCTTCTTCGAGCTTGACGCGGAGGGCTTCTTGGGAGCCCGATGGAACATCTTTCGCAAGTGGTCCAGGTTGCGAAGGATGGATTTGGAAAGCTTCTCCGCCATGACTGATTCAATGAGGCCTTGAGCGGCGCCATTCTATTACATTGGTTGGAAATGCAGGCAGCTCAGCTCGACGATCCCGCGAGAATTCCCGTGGACTGGCCCTTCATCAGGTAGTAGTGCCAGATCTTCGAGATCACCTTCGGCTGCCAGACTTGTTTTTGCGCCTGACGCAGCGCTTCGCCCTCCAGGGCCTTGGGTGTGCCGATCGCGCTCGCGCGGTACTGAAGCACGGCATTGTCCTCGAGGAGGATAGCAGCGACGAAAGCCTCCTCGATACTCCCGCCGACGATCACTGCACCGTGCCCCTGCAGGATCACCGCGAGATTTTGTCCGAGCGCGCGGGCGACCGCCGCGCCCTGTTCGCGGCGCTGAATGAGCGTCGCGTCCGGGCACACCGGCACCACCCCGCCGAACGGCGAGCCCATCACACCGACCGGACGAAGCGGCGTTCCGGCGATGCTGAAAAGCGTCGCCGTAGGAAGGTGCAGGTGGAAAATCGCCATCGCATCGGCTCGCGCCCGGAACACGCCCGTGAAAATCGGGGTCTCGCTCGGCGGGTTGTTTTCACCTTCCATTTTTGCTCCGTCCGGGTCAACCACGACGAAATCGCTGGCGGTCATGATTCCCGGATGGCGTCCGGGGGTTCCGCGCATTTCGCGCGGATTGAGCAAGAGATTCCCGGTCTCGGGAATGCGCGCTCCGGCGAGCCCGGCGTGGTCCATGAGTCCTTCCATGTAGAGGAGCCGGCACGCGGTTGCGAGTTTTTCGCGAAGCTCCTTGGTGCCTTGCATCGGGTTTCCCTCGTGTTGGCGCCCGCCTAGCAGCGCAGCCTGACCAAATCATGTAAAAGGGACATACAGGGGCTCACTGTGATGGCAACGTACGCGATCGGTGATGTTCAGGGCAGTTTCGAGGAGCTGCAGGCCTTGCTTGGCGCATGCGGGTTCGATCGTGCGAAAGACAGCTTATGGTTCGTCGGCGACCTCGTCAACCGCGGCCCGGCCTCCCTTGCCACATTGCGCTTCGTGCGTGATCTGGGTGATCGCGCGGTGACCGTGCTCGGCAACCACGATCTGCATCTGCTGGCGCTGGCTCAGGGCGCAGTCAAAGCTCGCGAAGACGACACGCTCGGGGACGTGCTCGCCGCGCGCGATCGCGACGGCCTGCTCGACTGGTTGCGGCGCCGGCCGCTGCTGCACGTTGCCGCAAACTACGCGCTGGTCCACGCGGGGCTCCTGCCGCAATGGGACCTCGCCACGGCGAAAGCACTTGCCGGAGAAGTCGAGGCGGAACTGCGTGGACCCCGGCACAAGGAATTTCTCGCCCAACTTTACGGTTCGCGCCCGGATCGCTGGAACGACGGCCTGCGCGGAATCGACCGGCTGCGCGTCATCGTCAACGCAATGACCCGCCTGCGCTTTTGCACTCCCGAGGGTGTAATGGAGTTCCACACCAAAGGCGAAACGGCCGAAGCTCCCACCGGCTACCTTGCGTGGTTCGAGGTGCCTGGCAGGAAAAGCGCTGATCACACCTTGGTATGTGGTCACTGGTCGGCGCTCGGCTTGCGCATTGCGCCCAAGCTCCTCGCCCTCGATTCGGGTTGCGTCTGGGGGGGAAAGCTTAGCGCGGTTCGTCTGGAGGATCGGCGTTTGTACCAGGTACCGTGCGCGGCCTATGGCGCGCACGTGAAAGCTCCTGCGGGCCGGGCACGCCCAGGGCGCGAGCGATAGCGGTCTCCGCCTTTTCTGCAAGCGAGCGCCGCGTCTGTGCGTGTACGGAAATCGGTGCGAGAAGATTGAACTCCGCGACCATGTGACGCGTCGAGACGATGGTCCAGACCGATTCGAAGAGCGAAGTATCGCCGACATAGCCGGCGGCGTCGGTGTGCCGGCCAGCGGCATCGACATAGCGCAGCGCCACCGGCTGCAGCATGGCGGCGGCGTCCAGTGCCGGCTGGAATAGCGCCGAGTGAAAGCGCTCGAGGCTTCGCCCGAAGGTCGTGACTCCCTCGGGACAGACCGCAACCAGTGTGCCGCGCCTGAGCTCGGCAGCAATTATCTGGCGTGCGCGTCGCGCCTCGGAGCGCTTGCCGCGTTCGATGTACAGCGTGCCGACCAGCGTGCACAACCAACCTACGACCGGCCAGCTTCGGACTTCCGATTTTGCGATGAAAGTCGCAGGGAATCTCGCATCGATGACGAAGACGTCGAGCCAGGAGATGTGATTGAGCACCAGCATGCAGCAAGCGGGGAGTTCTTTCGGTGCGTTCTTTTCGCGAACGGACACGGAGAGGATGGAGAGCAGCGTTCTCGACCAGCGGCGCTTTTGCGCTTGCCTTTGCGCTTCGGTGAGTTTCGGGTAGCGCAGCCACGCGATCGCGAGGCCGCGTACCAGATGAAACGCGAGCCTTGCCAATCGGAACAGGCGCAGCGGAACCGGTGTGCGGTTGGCCGCCATCGGTCGGGTGATCCTCCTTGGAAACCAGGCGGCATTCTAACTGGCTGACGGTACGGAGCCGGCTCCGGTCCTCAAATATCCGACCCGAAATTTCGGCGGAACAGGCGCTTGATTTCGTCGAGGCTCATGGAATGGTTCTGGCCGCCACGCGATCCGATCTTGATAGAGCCCATCAAGGCAGCGAGCCTGCCGGTCTTCGGCCAGTCGAAGCCCGCGGCAAGACCATAGAGAAGACCGGCGCGATACGCATCGCCGCAGCCGGTGGGATCCACCACCTCGGCTGCCCTAACGCAAGGAATCTCGATGCGTTCGCCTTTGGCGTAGATGATGGACCCCTCTGCGCCCCGGGTGAGAACGAGTGCCTTGAGTTCTTGCGCCATTTCCTCGAGCTTGCGGCCGGTCCGCTCCTCGAGCATCCGGCCTTCATAGTCATTGACGGCGACGTAGCTCGCCTGATCCACGAAAGCGAGCAGCTCCTCACCGGAAAACATCGGCAGTCCCTGGCCGGGGTCGAACATGAACGGAATGCCGAGCCCGGCGAGCTCGCGCGCGTGCTGCAGCATGCCCTCGCGTCCATCGGGCGCGATGATCGCGAGGCCCACATCCAGCTCCCCCGTAATGTTGTTCAGATGCGAGTGATTCATCGCCCCGGGGTGAAAGGCAGTGATCTGATTGTCGTCGAGATCGGTTGTAATGAATGCCTGTGCGGTGAGGGTATTGGGCACTTGGCGCACGAAATCCAGCTTGATGCCGAGCCGTTCGAGCCGCTCAAAATACAGCAGGGAGTCGTCTCCTACCGTAGCCATGACCAGCGGGTCAGCGCCCAGGAGTTTAAGGTTATAAGCGATGTTGCCGGCGCAACCTCCGAACTCGCGCCGCAGCTCGGGAACGAGGAACGCTACGTTCAATATGTGGATCTGTTCGGGAAGGATGTGCTCCCGGAAGCGGCCGCGAAATACCATGATGTTGTCGTACGCGATCGAGCCGCAGATCAGAGTGCGCACGGGATTTCCTACGAGTAAAACAAGTAGAGCCGATAGCCGATGGGCTTGAGCGCCGCAGCTTCGATGTAGACCCGGATCTGCAGCTCGCTCCCGGCGGCGAAGCCGGGCTCCGATCGCGTGCCCTGGGGCACGTAGTCCTTGGGTGTCAATACGCGTCGGGCGACAGTCTCGCCCTGGGTACTGGTGAGGCTCAGCTCCAAAGCGGGGAACGCTTGGACGAAGCTGGCGCGGTTCCGAAGCGTTGCCGTCAGTACCATCACGCTGGGATGGGCGCCGTCTGCCTGCAGGTCGGAAGACTCAATACTCAGCAATTCCGCGCGGCGAGGTAGCGGCACGTCGCATCCGAGCTCGGCGCAAATGCGCTGAACGACGGGCTTTGCTTCGGGAAGGAGCACCGCGATCTCGCCCCGGTACTGATAGCCGCCTTGCGCCGCGAGAGCGAGCAGCAGAAACACGCTCGCGACCCACCACAGCCGGCTTGGACGCGGCCGCGACTGCGGTCCGAAGTCGAATGACACATCCCTCTCGGTATCGAGCAGGACTGCCATGCTGGCTGAGATCGGAGGGCCTTGCGCGTCTTCCCGGCCGGGGCGGCTGGCCGGGTCCGGGCTCAACGCGGCAAGCGCATCGAACAGGGTCCCGCAACGCCCACAACGGACTTGGCCCGCACGCGCACGAAGCTGTGGCTCGGTCACCCGAAACGCGGTGGCACAAGCCGGACAACGGGTGACCATGCTCACAGCTTTACCCCCGAGAGGCACACCCAGCCCTCGGCCTCTGCAGGGGGCACGAACGCGATCCAGGGTGAGTACCAGCTCTCGACTTCCCTCACCTGGTCCGGCAGAATTCCCGAGAGCGCAATCCGTCCGCCGCGCCTGCATCGTGATGCGAGCATCGGAGCGAGCAGCTTCAACGGATCGGCGAGGATATTAGCGATCACGACATCTGCGGTAAACATAAGCGGCGCGCAATCTTCGAGGAATTCGCCGGCAACATCGTTGCGCCGGGCATTGGCCCGGGCCGTCGCTACGGCGTCGGGATCGATGTCCACGCCGACGGCGCGGCGCGCGCCGAGCTTTAGGGCAGCGATCGCCAATATACCGGAACCGCATCCGTAGTCGAGGACCGTTTCCCCGCCGGCGATGCTGCGCTCGAGCCACTGCAGGCACAGGCGCGTGGTCGGGTGGCTGCCGGTACCGAACGCGAGCCCGGGATCGAGCACAAGGTTGATCGCATCGGGCTCTGGCGGCGAGCGCCAAGTCGGCACGATCCACAAAGTCGCCGAAACCCGGATCGGCCCAAACTGTTCCCTCGATCTCGCGACCCAATCCTCGTCGGGAACGCTGCGTAGCTCGTGAACCGGCACCGCGATACCGGCTAGATTGCACGCGCGCAGGAGCAATTGCTCGGGCTCGGCTTGGACTTTGCATAACGCGGTGAGTTTCACCCGGGGCCAGGAGACGGACTCGCCCGATCCATCAAAGTGTGGCACTTGCGCTGCAGTCTCCGCTCGGGCGTTCTCGCAGCTTACTGACAGCGCACCCGCATCGAGCAGCGCATCGGAGAGGGAGTCGACCTCCTCCCCTTTCACTTCCAGGACGAGCGCGGTAAACGTCACACGTTCGATCCTCTACCTTGCGGTATCGCGCTTCTTTTGCTGGGCGAGTTTCTGCTCGAGGTAATGGATGTTCACCCCTCCTTTGATGACGCGGTTGTCGAGCAGGAGTTCCTGATGCAGCGCGATGTTGGTCTGGATGCCCTCGATTGCCATTTCGGAGAGTGCGATGCGCATGCGCCGGATCGCCTGATCGCGGTTCTCGCCATAGGCGATGACCTTGCCGATCAACGAGTCGTAGTTGGGCGGCACGGTGTAGCCTTGGTAAATATGGGTATCGACCCGGATGCCGGGTCCCCCCGGGGGGTGATAGGACGTAATGCGACCGGGCGATGGCGTGAAACGGAACGGGTCCTCGGCATTGATGCGGCACTCTATCGCGTGGCCGCGAAGCTCGATGTCCTTCTGCCGCACAGATAGCCTCTCCCCCGCGGCGACGCGGATCTGCTCCTGGACGATGTCGACGCCGGTGATCATTTCGGTCACCGGGTGCTCGACCTGGATGCGCGTGTTCATTTCGATGAAGTAGAACTCACCCTCTTCGTAGAGATACTCGAAAGTGCCGGCTCCGCGGTAGCCGATCTTGCGGCATGCCTCGATGCAGCGCTCGCCGATACGGGCGCGCTGCTTCGACGTAAGTTCGGGTGCCGGGGCCTCCTCCATGATCTTCTGGTGCCGTCGCTGCATGGAGCAATCCCGCTCGCCCAGATGGATCACGTTCTTGTGCCCGTCGGCGAGTACCTGCACCTCGATGTGCCGCGGGTCCTCGAGGTACTTCTCCAGATAGACCGTGGCGTTGCCGAAAGCCGCCCCGGCCTCCGCCCGCGTGACGCTTATCGCACTCTTGAGCGCGGCTTCCGTGTGCACGACTCGCATGCCTCGCCCGCCGCCCCCACCCGCTGCCTTTACGATGACCGGGTAACCGATTTTTCTCGCGATCTTGAGCGCCTCCTCCGGGGCATCGGGCAGCGGGCCGTCCGAGCCGGGTACGCACAGCATTCCGGCCTTCTCCATGACTTGCTTAGCGTTCACTTTGTCGCCCATCAGCCGGATGGTCTCGGCTTGAGGGCCGATGAAAATGAAGCCGCTCTTGTCCACGCGTTCGGCAAAGTCCGGATTTTCGGCGAGAAATCCGTAGCCCGGGTGAATTGCCTCGGCGTCGGTCACCTCCGCCGCGCTGATGATGGCGGGTATATTGAGATAGCTCGCACTGGATGCCGCCGGTCCGATGCACACCGATTCGTCGGCGAGCTTCACGTACTTGGCCTCGCTGTCGGCTTCGGAATGCACTACCACGGTCTTGATGCCCATGTCACGGCACGCGCGCTGAATGCGCAGGGCGATTTCTCCGCGATTGGCAATCAGAATTTTCTCGAACATGATTTGATAGGCGGTCTTTCAATCTCTGATGTGGGGAATAGTGGGCGCGCCCTGGCATTTCCCCTTTTGATACCGGCTACGCTAGCCGATCATCATCAGGGATTCGCCGTACTCGACCGGCTGGCCGTTCTCGACCATGATCGCCTTGATCACACCGTCTTTGTCGGCCTCGATTTCGTTCATCAGCTTCATCGCCTCGATGATGCAGATCGCCTGTCCCGCCTTGACCGTATCTCCGACCTCGACGAAGGGCTTTGCGCCGGGGGAACCCGACCGGTAGAAAGTGCCAACCATCGGCGACTTGACGATATGTCCTTCGAGTGATGTCGGCGCCTCCCCCTGCGTGGCGGCCGGGGACGCGGCTGCCAACGCGCTCACTGCTTCAGCTGCGGGCGGGCTCGCCGCCGGGGCGGACGGGGAAAGGACAACGACCTCTTTTCCGCTTGAACCGCCTTTCACGATCTTGACCTTCTCCTCGCCCTCGGTGACCTCCAGTTCGGCAATTCCCGACTCTTCGACGAGGTCGATAAGCTTTTTCAGTTTTCGCAAATCCATACGGGCCTCCTTCCGGTCCGGGCACGCACGCCCGTTCCCGCGTGGTTTCGGAGTTCTCGGAAGCGACCCCGAACCAAGCTCTCAGTTTGAGTGCAAGGCGAACTGCAGCGCGAACTCGTACGCCCGGCTGCCTAGTCCGCAGATCGTACCCACCGCGAGGTCGGAAAAGTACGAATGGCGCCGGAACGGCTCTCTGGAGTAGATGTTCGACAGATGCACCTCGAGAAACGGAATCGCGACCGCTGCCAAAGCGTCGCGTAACGCCACGCTTGTGTGAGTCAGCCCCCCGGGATTGACGATGATCCAGGAAATTCGCTGCTTCTTGGCTCGATGCACGCGTTCTATCAAAGCTCCCTCATGGTTGCTTTGAAAAGTCTCCAGGGCAGCCCCCTCGCGTTTGGCGACGCGCGTGAGCCTCTCGTTGATCCTGGCAAGGGATTCCTTTCCGTAGATGCTGGGCTCGCGAGCACCCAGCATGTCCAGATTGGGGCCGTGAATGATCAAGATTCTTCTTGGCGTCCGCGAGCGTAGGCCCAATGCGCGTTTTGGCTTGGACATAGGTGAAGTTTGGGGCCGATGTCCGAAATTGTCCAGCGTTCGCCGCAGTTCGAATACGAATGACAGGCCCATTGCGGCGCGAAAACCGATGCATCATAACGCGGGATCGGCGAGCGGCGAAGACGAGCCAGGAGCGTGAAACTAGCCCGGCAGCTTAATCCAGGACGGTCAGAGTAGTTATGCGCAAATAGAGCGACGTTATCCGTATTTCAGCGCTGTTCGCGACACGTCTTCGGCTCGACGAGACCCATAATTCGCTCGGGAAGCGCGCATTCTCCCGGTTCTTCCTACGGCAAGACCCATTGGAACGGAAACCGGCCCTTCAGCTACACCCGGGGGTGAGAAGTTGCGTGACGGCTTGAATCCCAGCGCGCTCGATCGGTCGCCCGGCCAATGTCGTCTTCAGCGTGCCGCGCTCTTCCTTCAGGCTATAGATCGCCAGATTGACTGGT
>VBCJ01000395.1 GCA_005884335.1 Betaproteobacteria bacterium
TGCTGTTCAGCGCGACAGCCGACTGCAGGTCGTCCCTGGGGACGAGCTCAGGGATGACCGCCGCCCAGGCCGGCATCGCGAGCGCCGTGCCGACGGCGACCGCGAAGGTGAAACCCAAAAGCGCCCAAGGGGTCGTCAGCTCGAGCCACGTCAACATCGCCAGCGCGGAGATGACGAAGAGGAAGTAGATCTGGACGCCGATCAGCAGGCGCCGGCGGTCGACGATGTCGGCGAGAGCGCCCGCGGGCATCGCGAGCAGCATCACGGGAAGGCTGTCCGCAGCTTCAACGAGCGCCACCATCGACGGCGACGAGGAAAGCGAAGTCATCAGCCAACCGGCGCCGACGTCGTGCATCCAGGTGCCGAGGTTGGAGACGATAGACGCAATCCAGAGGTTGCGAAACAGAGTGTTTCGCAGCGGGCTCCACGGCGACTGAGTCTTGCGTTGCGTCATTCAGCCAGGACGCGATCGATCCACTGCACGCAGGCCAATGTCCTTCGGATACCTTGTCCCACGACTATACAGTTTCCCAAGCTCCAGCCCTACTCTTGCTCTGCCATTGCTTGGTACATGGCTCCATGCCGGACAGAGCCGAATTGGCGTTGGTTGCAATAGATCAACGGGTCCCGGTACTTGTCACGTTGCCCAATAGCACCCCCAGGCAGCCGACCAGCAGCACGACGCCGGCGGCAATCGGCACGGCCGGCGCAATCGCGGCAACGATCGCCGCGAGTACGACTACAACGCTGAGGGCCAGCGCGAACAGGCCATCGTCGATGAAAAGACCCGCCAGCTCACGGAAAATGTTGACGAGCGTCTTCATGGAATAGGCTCTACGGCCGGTGAGCGCACCAGCCTGACGGCGCCGACGGCGGCGATCAGGAACAGCGTTGCAAATCCGAGGATGGCAAGGTCCTCGCCGGGCCAGGGCACGCCCAGACCCTCCCCGGTCCAGAACACGCCGAACGAGGACAGCATCACGCCGACCGTGAACTTGAGCGTGTTCTCGGGCACGCGCGCGAGCGGGCGACGCAAGGCCAGGCCCACCGCAGCGACCAGCGCACAGGCCGCCAGCGCGCCAATGCTCGCCGGCACGAGAAGGCCGCGGCCGGCTCCGACGGCGATGACCACGAACACCACCTCGAGTCCCTCGAGAAGCATCGCCTTGTAACTGGCAAGGCCGGCAAGCCAATCGAGCCGTGTATCGTGTTGCGCCTGCTCGCGGAGCGCCGCCGTTCCGGTCGCGAACGCCAATTCTTCATCGTGCAGAGGAATGACTCCCGCGGCGCGCAGGATCGCCTTTCGCAGCCAGCGCATGCCGAACAGCAACAACAGAACGCCGATGGCGAGCTGGAGCGCATGCAGCGGGACGCGATCGAGGAGCGCTCCGAGCGCGAGGACGATGAGCGCAAGCGTAGCGAGGCCGGCGAGCGCACCAAGCCCAGCCGGCCTCCAGCCGCGGACCGTTGCGACCGCGAGCACGATCGTCAGCGCCTCCACGGCTTCCACGAGCGAGCTCAGGAAAGCCGCCGAAACGGCAGGGCCTGCGGATGTCCATGTCAAAATCATGGTCGGTGGCCTCGAAGAAGTGCGGCCACTTTAGCGAGCGGCAGCGAGCGGGAAACTGACCGTTCGATTACATTTTCGTCATTTTTTTCCCGCAGCGGCCTCGTCGGTTCGCGGCGCCGCCCAGCGGCGCACGAACCTGAAGCCGACCGCGAGCAGCGTGGGCCCCAGGAAGATGCCGACGAAGCCGAATGCGAGCACCCCGCCGAGCACGCCGAGCAGCACCAGCACGAACGGCAGGCTCGAGCCGCGGCTGATCAGCAAGGGCTTCACGACATTGTCGATGCCGCTCACGACGAAGAACCCCCACAGCGCCATGAACACGGCCCAGCCGAGCTGGTCCTGGAAGAAGAGCCAGATCGTAGCGCTGATCCAGATCAGCGGCGGTCCCGCCGGAACGATCGAAAGGAAGGCGGTGATGAAACCGAGCATCAGCGCTCCGGGCACGCCGGCGATGAGAAAGCCGATCACCGCCGCGAGGCCCTGCGCGAGTCCGGTGCCGACGATGCCGTACATCACGCCGTTGATGGTGCCGCCGACGATCTCGAGCAGGCGGCCGGCGACATCGCCCGCGACGCGGTCGAGGCCGTTGCGCAGAGCCTGCGCCAGCGCCGCGCCGTCGCGGTAGAAGAAAAATCCGATGAAGGCGATCAGCGTGAACTGCAGCACGCCCTCGCCGACGATGATGCCGGCCTGCACCAGCACTGCGCGCGCCGGCTGCGCGATCCGCTTCAGCGCTTCGGCGAGCGCTGCCTTGCTGCCGGCGATCTCGCGCCAGCCGGCGTCCAGCGACTCACCCACCAGCGGGATCGAGGCGACCCAGCCTGGAGGCCTGGGCAGTCCCTGGGCGAGCGTCTCGCGCAGCCTTTCGAGCAGTTGAGGGACGTCGTCCACGTAGGACCCCGCGATCAGCGCGAGGGGCAACACCAGCACCAGGATCATGAGCAAGGTCATTGCGAGCGCGGCGAGGGTTCGCCGTCCTCGGAGCCTGCGCTCGATCAGCCGGTAGAGCGGCCAGGTCGAAAAGCACAGGATCGCGGCCGAGAGCAGCGCCGCGAGGAAGGGCTTGAGCACCATCAGGCAGCCGATCGCGAGCGCAGTGCCCGCGACGACCTGGATGATCCGCTCGATGCGTTTGTCCATTTTCAGGCGATCAGCGCCTGCGGCTCGGCGCCTTTGCGCGCTTCGATGCGGCCG
>VBCJ01000032.1 GCA_005884335.1 Betaproteobacteria bacterium
CGGGCGTGGTGCCCGCCGGCTCCGAGCCGTCGGCCACGATGCGGTCGCGCACGTCGGGCCGGTTGAGGACCTTGACGAACGCGTCGTGCAGGCGCGCGACGATGGACTTGGGCAGCCCGGCCGGTCCGATCACGCCGTACCAGCCGACGACTTCGAAGCCCGGCAGCACTTCCGCCACCGCAGGCAGATCGGGAAGGACCGCGAGGCGCTTGGGCGCGGTAACCGCGAGCGCGCGCAGCTTGCCGGCCCGCACCTGGACTTGCGCCGCCTGGATGCCGGCGAAGTTGAAGTGGTATTGCCCGGCGAGCAGGTCGATCAGCGCCGGCCCCGTGCCCTTGTACGGGATGTGCTCGGCCTTCACGCCGGTCATCATCTTGTAGAGCTCGCCCGCGAGATGCCCGCCGGTGCCGATGCCGGCCGAACCGTAGTTGAGCTGCCCCTTGAAGTTCTTAGTCCAATCCACGAACTCCGCGAGGTTCTTCACCGGCGCCGCCGGATTCACCACCAGCATCAGCCCGGCGGTCGTGAGCTGCGTGATCGGGGTGAAACTGTTCACCGGGTGATACGGCAGCTTCGGATTCAGCGCAGCGTTGACCGTGTGCTGGTGATAGGCGAGCAGCAGCGTGTAGCCGTCGGGCGGCGCGTTCGCCGTCAGCTCGCCGGCGATCACCCCGGACGCGCTCGCGCGGTTGTCCACCACCACCGGCTGCTTGAACGTATCGGTCAGATGTGCCGCGAACACGCGCGCGAGGATGTCGGATGTGCCTCCCTGCGCGGCCGCCGTGATCAGGCGGATCGGGCGCGCGGGGTAGTCCTGCTGTGCTTGCGACGCAGCTGCGAGGGCGAGCAGGAGGAGGGCGCCAAGGGTTTGGGGGGATTTCACACTAGTAGCCTAGTTTCAATTCGCCTTCGGACGTTCCATTCACCTTGCCGTCCTTCAGCCATTCGAGCGACGCCTTGAACAGCAGTAGGCGGTTCCTTTCCCACATCGCATTGTGGGATGAGCACGCCAGGTCGATGATCACCTTTTCCTTCGACCCCAGATCGGCGTAGAGATCCCGAACGCGCTCAGGCGCTACCTGCTTGTCGTGCGCGCCCGTGACCATCAGGAAAGGCGTCTGCATCTTGGCGACGACGGCCTGATTGAAGCCCCAGGTCGGCACTTGCGGCGCGCGGCGCACGCCGAGGCCCCAGGTGGCGCCGACGGGATCGGAAGCGAGCATCTCGGTCCAGACTGCGGCGCTCGCGGCGGGCTCGTACTGTTCGGCGCAGCCGACCTGGCGATCCCAGTTGGCTTTGAAGTCCGTCTGGGACTGCGCGGTCATCGGACCGCTGCTGGGCGGAAGTGGGTTCGGCGCTTCGGGCGGGGACGCGCGAGTGTAGGCGGGCGCGAGCACCACCAAGCGCGCAACCTTCGCCGGGTTGCGCGCCGCATAACCGCCCGCGCGCGGACCGCCTTGCGACCAGCCCACGATCGAGACCTTGTCGACGCGGCGCAGCACGCGCAGGTGATCGACGACCGCTGCAATGTCGTTCCAGTCCGAGTCCATCGTCGTGATGGGCGAAGGATGCGATGGTCCGCACGGGGCCGGGATGAGGCTTGGGACAAATTGCGCCTGCTGCGCTTTCGAGAAATTGCACGGGTCGTTCATGGCGGGCGGGCGCGTGGAGCGGCCGTAGCCGGTCATATCCATCGAGAATACATCGAAGCCCGCCTTGGCGAGGTACGCCATCCAGCTGTAGTCGTTGTAGGGAACGTCGAACGTGACCTCCGCCGGTGTGCCCGCGCCGTGCACGAACAGCACGACGCCGACCGGGGCGGAGCCACGCAAAGCAGTGCCCGCGAGCACCACCTCGCGGACGTAGATCTTCGCCTCCTGACCGGCGAAGGCCGGCGCAGTGGACTTCACCGGAACGTAGTGATCCACCCTGACAAGGCGCGAGCCGTCGTCACTGCTCGTGGCGCACGCCGCCACGAGCAGAGCGACAGGGCTGAGTAACCAGAAATATCGGCGCATGGATCCTCCTTGTGGATCAGCTATTCGAGCTTGAGGTTCGTGCTCTTCACGAGGTTCCTCCACTTCTCGATGTCGGCGTGGAAGAATTTTATGAAGTTTGCCTGGTTATCCTCGAAGAGCGCGACGCCGACTTTCGCCAGATTTGCGCGCGTCTCGGGCTGCTTGAGCACGCTCTCGACGTCGCGCGCGATGCGCGCGCCGAGCTCGGGCGAAATGGAAACGGGGGCGAAGAAGCCCTGCCACAGTGTCGCCTCGTATTGAGGCAGGCCCTGCTCGGCGATGGTCGGCACGTTCGGTGCGGCGGGGTAGCGCTGCTTGCTGGTCACGCCGAGCGCCCGCGCCCGCCCAGAATTTGCGAGCGGCAGGCCGACCGGCATGCCGGCGAAGTAATAGGCGACGCGCCCCGGAATGACGTCCTGCACCGCCGGCGCGCCGCCCTTGTAGGGAACGTGGATCGCGCTGATTCCGGCCATCATGTTGAAGAGCTCGCCGCACAGGTGATCGGAATTGCCGACTCCCGAGGAGGCAAAGGTCAGCCTGCCCGGCGCGGCGCGGGCAGCGGCGATCAGCTCCTGCACGTTCTTCGCCGGAAAGTCCGGGCCCACGATCAGGATGTGCGGCGTCGCGGCCACCGGCGCGAGCGGCACCAAGTCCCGCTCGGCGCTGTAGGGTAGGTTCGGCACTGCGGCGGCGCTGATCGCGAGGCCGTTCTGCGCGAAGAGCAGCGTGTAGCCATCGCCCGGCGATTTCGCCGCTGCGTCGGCGGCGACGTTGCCCGCCGCGCCGCCGCGGTTCTCGACGATGACCGTCTGCTTCCAGTAGGCGCCGAGGCGGTCCGCCATCACGCGGCCGACGATGTCGGTCGAGCTTCCAGCCGCATAGCCGATCAGCACCCGCACGGGGCGGACGGGATATTGCTGGGCGTGCGTTGCGAACGTAGCCGCAAGCGTGCAGAGAATAACGATAATACGCGGAAACATCATGTGATTTCTCCAAAAAACCTCATTGTCCGATAAGCTTGCCCTCACCGGATCCCGCCTTCGTGCGTTGCGGTAATACTTTTTGTAGATCGGCCACGATCTTTTCGGCGGCTTCTTGAATTGCGCTGTTCAACTGTGCGGCGCGCTCCGCTGCACTGACTTTTCTGACCAGTCGCGTCAAGCCGACGTCAGATAAGCCGGTAGCGCTGCTTTTCCACACGTGAGTTCCCGTATCCAGAGTGATGAGCTCGGCTTCGATTCGGACCGGGCGTGAGACCTCATCCAAGGCCCAAAATCCAGCATAAGCTTCTATTGTTTCCTCAATGCCTTCTTCTATGAGGTAGATACCTGCGATCGGTCGCGTGGCGGGATAGGCATAAGCGATGGCGGCAATGCCGAGCGTTGATGTAACTTCAAATATGATCACCGCGTTTCGCCACGATTTTGGTGTCACCCCGTAGTCCGTAATGCGAAACCGCAGTAGGACATCTGCGCCCGATGCCGCATGCAACTGTTCAGCTATTTCTCGGGTTATGACCGTATCTGCGTTATTGATTTGCAGTTCATTGATCACGCGTGAAACGATTTCGCTGTTGTCAATTTTGATTTCAGTTTGCGTCTCGAAAGCCTTCTGGATTTCAGCGAATGCGCGAACTTCCGCATGATCTATGGCATTATTAATTGCCTGACGCGATTCAGGGGAGTCTTTCGGCAAATCCGGCGCAAATAGTTTGTTGAATACCGGATCGTCCCTCAACATAGGCGTTTGTACCAGCACCGCTTTCTGCGGATAGGCAACGATACTCTGAGTAGCCGACTCGTACCCTGGAGCGGTACCACAGCTGCATAGAACAACCCCCATCAGAACCGCCAAGGTAATTTTGCGTGTTGTGATCAATTTCACAACAATCTCCATCCGGTTCTCGAAAACCTGCGAATGCGGGGCAGCCAAAACCCATGTCCGGAGCCCCTTCGCGGGATGACAATACGCGGCTCATTTATGCGCGAACATTTTCTTTCCGGGCACCGGCATCTCGGCTTTGAGGATCTCGCCGTTCAGCGAGTCGGTGATGTGAAGGGTGGCGCGTTTCGGCCCGCCGTACGCGATGTTGGTCATGAGGCGATTCTCTTTGCCCGCATCGACGAGGTGGGTTGGCAGGCAGTTCGAGTCGAAGCGCCAGACCCCCACTCCGAGGTGGCACACCGCCAGGCCCTCCTCGTCGTCCGCCTCGATGCCGTCAGGACCTGCGTGGCCGCCGGAGAGCTGGATCGCGACGCCGCTCTTGGAGAGCGTGCCACCGGCCATGAGCGGAAGCCGCCAGATCTGCTGCGAGCGCGTGATGGCGACGTACACGTGCGTGTTGGTCTTGTTGAGCGTGATGCCGTTGGGCGAGGGCGCGTTGTCCACCAGGTGCTGCAGCTCGCCGTTCGCGCGCAGGCGATACACGCGCCCGCTCGGATCGGCGATGCCGGTCTGTCCCTGGTCGGTGAAATAGAGATCGCCGTTGTCGGCGAAATGCAGGTCGTTCAGGCCCTTGAAGCCCTCGCTGAACGCCGTGGCGAGGTAAGTCTCGATTTTCCCGGACTTCGGGTCGAGCAGCATCAGGCCGCGCTTGTAGTCGGCGATGAAAATCCAGCCGCCCTTGTGGATCTTCAGCCCGTTCGGCCAGCCGTCGTACTGAACGACGAGCTCCCATTCTCCTTTCGGGTCGATGCGGAATACGCGCCCGAAGGGAATGTCCACGCACCACAGGTTTCCCTCGCGGTCGAACGAGGGACCTTCGAGGAAGCTGTCCACCTGCGCTCCGCCCCGGTTGGGGTCGGACCATGTGGTGCGGCGCTTCTTGCGGAACTTCGCGGGCAGCGAAGTGTAAGGCCGCGCCTGGATGCGTTTGATTTTCTGGAAAGGGTTGTGCACGGAAAAACTCCGGGGGGGACGCGAAGCATAACCCAAGGCGCGGGAAACCGGCGAGGTGCCCACGCAATGCCCGGTAGCTCAGGCCGATACGCGCAGGCCGACCAAGCGCTCGAGCGTCTCGATGTCGTGCGGAAGCTCGCGCGATCGGGCGCGGTGCGCGATCTTGCCGCGCTCGAAGACCACTGCCTCTTCGGTGAGCGAGAGGGCGATGCCGACGTGCTGTTCGACCAGGACCGTGGCGGTTCCGTGCTCGGCCATCATGCGCCGGATCGCCCCCGCCAGTTCTTCCACGACGATGGGTGCGAGTCCCTCGAACGGCTCGTCGAGCAGCAGCAGCGCCGGGTTCGTCATGAGCGCGCGCGCGATCGCGAGCATCTGCTGCTCGCCTCCGGAGAGCTGGTTGCCCATGTTGGCGCGCCGCTCTGCGAGCCGCGGAAACAGGCCGTAGACCGCCGGCAGATCCCAGCGGCCGGGCCGCGACGCGACGGTGAGATTTTCTTCGACGGAAAGCGAAGGAAAAATCTCGCGCTCCTGCGCGACCCAGCCCAGACCCCGGCGCGCCCGCGCGTGCGGCGGGGCGGAGGACATGTCCCGGCCGCGCCACAGGACGGCGCCGCGCATCAGCCGGGTATAGCCCATGAGGGTGAGGAGCAGGGTGGTCTTGCCGACTCCGTTTCGGCCGAGCACGGCGAGGCTACCGTGCTCGCGGACCTCGAGGGACACGTCGTCGAGCACCACGGCATCGCCGTAGCCGGCGCGCACGCCCTCGAGCCCGAGCAGGGGCTCAGCCATGAGCTGCCTTGCCTAGATAAACGGCCCGCACCTCGGGATCGCGGGCGATCTCACCGGGGCTTCCCTCGACGAGGATCCTGCCGCCGACCATGACGATGATGCGGCTCGCGAAGCGGAACACGACGTTCATGTCGTGCTCGATGAAGAGCACCGTGAGCTCCGAGGCGAGACTGGAGATCGCCTCGAAGAGGTCCGCGCTCTCGTCCTTGGGAACACCCGCCGCCGGCTCGTCGAGCAGCAGCACCTTCGGACGCGTCGCGAGCGCGAGCGCGATCTCGAGCAGGCGCTGCCGGCCATAGGCGAGCTCGCGCGTCAGGCGGTAGGCGTCTTTCGCGATCCCGAGCGAGGAAAGAATTTCGTGGGCCTCGCCGGCCGCGTCCCGATAGGCCGGCAGGCTCTTCCACCAGGTGCCCGCGTGGCCCTCGCGCTCGAGGACTGCGAGCGTCACCGACTCGAGCGCGCTCAAACTCGGAAAGAGCGTATTGATCTGGAAGGTGCGCGCGAGACCGCGCTTAACCCGCGATTCGGGCGCAAGCGACGTAATCTCGTCCTCGCCGAGGAAAATGCTTCCGGCGTCCGGCCGCAGCATCCCCGTCATGAGGTTGATGAGCGTGGTCTTGCCCGCGCCGTTCGGTCCGATCAGCGCGTAGCGCACGCCCCGCGGCAGCGCGAGTGAGAGGTCCTGCGCCACGACCAGGGATCCGAAGCGCTTGGCGAGCCCGCGGGTAGAAAGGACCGCGCTCACGGCGCTTTCCTTTGCCACCGCGCGGTGATTTTCGCCAGCCCCCCGAGGATGCCGTTTGGAAGGAACATCACCACCACGACCAACAGCAGCCCGATCCAGAAATACCAGAACTGCGGGCTGATGCCGGAGAACTGGTCGCGCGCGACCATGTAGATGATGGCGCCGACGATCCCGCCGTAGAGGCGCCCGGCGCCGCCGAGGATCAGGATCACCAGCACGTCCGCCGAACGCTGGAAGGAGAGCACCTCGAGGGACACCGTCGAGGTAGTCTGCGCGAGCAGCGCGCCGGCCACGCCCGCCATCGCCGCCGAGAGGGCGTAGATCTTCCGCAGATGCGCGTGGCTCGGGGCGCCGATCGCGGGCATTCTCGTGGCGTTCTCGCGGATTCCGCGCAAGGCGAGCCCGAAGGGCGAATGGATGATGCGCCTTGCCGCGAGGAAGGTCAGGAACAGGACGACGACCGAATAGGTGTAGGCGGTGCGGCCGTACAGGTCGAACCTGAAGGTTTCGAAGAGCGGACGGATCTTCATGCCCTGCAGGCCGTCGGCGCCGCCGGTGAGCCAGCTCGCGCTGTTCGCCGCTTCGTGCAGCAGCAGGCCGAGGCCGAGCGTGATCATGATGAGCGCGAGATGCCGGAAGCGCGCGATGATGAAGCTCATCGCGTACCCGACCGCGGCCGAGACCGCCGATGCGATGAGAAGTCCAGAAAGCGGCTCGCCCCAGGCGTGCTTGGAGAGGAGGCCGGCGGCGTAGGCGCCAAGACCGAAGAACGCCGCGTGCCCGAGCGACACGATGCCGGCGTAGCCGAGGATGAGATCGAGCGAGAGGGCGAAGAGCGCCGTGATCGCGATCTGGCTCGCGAGCTGGAGATACGCCGGCGCCGCGACGAAAGGCGCGAGCGTGCACAGCCAGAACG
This sequence comes from Betaproteobacteria bacterium, assembly GCA_005884335.1. Taxonomy (GTDB): domain Bacteria; phylum Pseudomonadota; class Gammaproteobacteria; order Burkholderiales; family SG8-39; genus VBDM01. The sequence goes on from VBCJ01000032.1 coordinate 7,370, forward strand.
CGATCTCGATGCGCCGCCAGCGGACCTGTGCTTGGAGATGGGCGTGCGGACCGGTGACCGCGGAGTGCATGTTTCATCCCCTCCTTGGATAAGGAGGGGTGGCGCCATCCCTCATCCCTATCCCTTCTCCCGCTTGCGGGAGAAGGGAACATATTGCTCCCCTCTCCACGCAGTGGAGAGGGGTCGGGGGTGAGGTTGGCGCCGGGGTGGTTGGACAAGCGCGTGACCACCCCGCCGGCTGCGCCGGCACCCCTCCTCGATGAGGAGGGGAAATCCAGCTCGTTTCGCGACGCATTCGCTAGCGTTTTCCGAACAAGCCCGCTGGCCGCCAGATCAGCAGGGCGATCATCACGAGATAGATGAAAAAGGCGCCGAGCTGCGGGAAGTAGTACTTGCCCGCCATGTCGCTGATGCCGAGTACCGCTGCGGCGACGAAAGACCCGCCGATCGAGCCGAGCCCGCCCACCGCAACCACGATGAGCACGTAGACCAGGTAGGTAAAGGCGAACGCGTGGTCGAGGCCGACGATCTCGATCGCGAGTGCGCCGCCGAGGCCGGCCAGCCCGCCGCCGAGGGCGAAGGTGATCGCGAAGGCGCGGTCCACGTCCACGCCGAGGCCGCGCGCCATGCGTGGGTTGTCCACCGCCGCGCGCACCTGCGCGCCGAAGCGCGTGTATTCCAGGGCTGCGACCAGGATCGCGGTGATGACGAGCGCCGTGACGATGAGAAACAGCCGGTACACGCCGAAGCGCATGCCGAGGAACTCCAGCGCGCCTTGGAGGGTGGGCGGCGTGTTGATCGGCTGCTGCAGGGTGCCGTACAGGTAAGCGGCCGCCGCGACCGAGATGAATACGATGCCGATGGTGAACAGGCACTGGTCGAGGTCGCTCGCGCGGTACAGGCGCCGGTAGAGCGTGCGCTCGAGCACGACGCTCGCCGCCGCGGCCGAGAGGAAGGCCGCGGGAAGCGTGGCGAAGAACGGCCACCCGAAGGCGTTCGCGAGCGTCACGGTGACGTAGCCACCCACCATCGCGAAGCTGCAGTGCGCGAGGTTGACGAAGTTCATCATCCCCAGCGTCACCGACAGTCCGACCGAGAGCAGGAACAGCAGCATCCCGTAGGCGAAGCCGTCGAACAGGACGCTGGCGAGCGAAGCGAGCATTGCGAATCCGGCAGCCCGGACGATGGTCCGCGCCGCCGGCCGGCTACTTCATGCGGGCCTTGACCGGGTCCTTGACGTTCTCGACCTTGTCGAAGGGAACGTTGATCAGCTCGCCGCCGACTTTCTGCACGCGGCGGATATAGATGTTCTGCACCACGTCGCGCGTTTCGGGGTCGATGGACATCGGGCCGCGCGGGCTTTCCCACTTCAGGCCCTTGGCCGCGGCGATCAGCGAATCGCCGTCGGCTTTGCCGCCGGTCCTCTTCAGCGCCTCGTAGATGACGTGCATGCCGTCGTAGCCGCCGATCGAGAAGAAGTCCGGGTTGCGCCCGTGCATTTCGTTGAACACCTTCACGAACTCGCGGTTGCGCGCGTTGTCGGCCTTGTAGTCGTAGTGCCAGGCCGTGATGATGCCGAGGCTCGCGTCGCCCATGCTCTTGAGCGCCGCTTCCGCCGTGGTCTCACCCGAGCCGAGGATCTTGGTCTTCTTCGGATCGATGCCGCGCTCGGCAAGCGCCTTGCCGAGCGCGGCCGGCTGCGCACCGCCGGGCACGAAGATCACGATCGATTCCGGGTTGAGGTCCTTGGCGCGCTGGATGAAGGCCGCAAAATCCGGGTTCGCCACCGGGAAGCGTACCGAGCCGATCACTTCGCCGCCACCCGCCTTGAAGGCGTTGAGGAACGCGCCTTCGAAATCGTGGCCCGGGCCGTAGTCGGTCACCATCGAATAGGTTTTCTTCACCCCGTTCCTGGCCGCCCAGGCGCCGAAGGTTTCCGCGACCTGCGGGAGCGTGACCGAGGAGCGCACCAGGTAGGGCGACTTGGTCGTGATGATCGAAGTCGCCGCGTTCATCACCACCATGAGCTTCTTCGCTTCGGCGGAGACGTCGGCCGCGGCGAGTGCGTTGGGCGTCAGCACGAATCCCGCGAGAATGTCCACGTTGTCGCGCACGATCAGCTCCTGCGCGAGGCGCTTGGCGAGGTCGGGCGCGACGCCGCCC
>VBCJ01000033.1 GCA_005884335.1 Betaproteobacteria bacterium
AAAGGCGGTGATCTGATTGGCGTCGAGGTCGGTCGTAATAAATGCCTGTGCGGTGAGGGTATTGGGCACTTGGCGCACGAAATCCAGCTTGATGCCGAGCCGCTCGAGCCGCTCAAAATACAGCAAGGAATCGTCTCCTACCGTACCCATGACCAGCGGATCAGAACCCAGGAGCTTCAGGTTATAGGCGATGTTGCCGGCGCAACCTCCGAACTCGCGGCGCAGCTCGGGAACGAGGAACGCAACGTTCAATATGTGGATCTGTTCGGGAAGGATGTGCTCCCGGAAACGGCCGCGGAATACCATGATGTTGTCGTACGCGATCGAGCCGCAGATCAGAGTGCGCATGGGATTTCCTACGAGTAAAACAAGTAGAGCCGATAGCCTATAGGCTTGAGTGCCGCAGCTTCGATGTAGACCCGAATCTGCAGCTCGCTCCCGGCAGCGAAGCCGGGCTCCGATCGCGTGCTCTGGGATGCGTAGTCCTTGGGTGTCAATACGCGCCGGGCGACGGTCTCGCCCTGGGTGCTGGTGAGGCTTAGCTCCAAAGCGGGGAACGCCTGGATGAAGCCCGCACGGTTCCGAAGCGTTGCCGTCAGCACCATTACGCTGGGATGGGCGGAGTCTGCCTGCAGGTCGGAAGACTCAATACTCAGCAACTCCGCTCGGCGCGGTAGCGGCACGTCGCACCCGAACTCGGCGCAGATGCGCTGGACGAGAGGCTTCGCCTCGGGAAAGAGCACTGCGATCTCGCCCCGGTACTGAAAAGCCCCTTGCAGCGCAAGAGCGAGCAGTAGAAACACGCTCGCCAGCCACCACAGCCGGCTTGAACGGGGCCTCGACTGCGGCCCGAAGTCGAATGACACATCCCTCTCGGTGTCGAGCAGAACCGCCATGCTGGCCGAGATCGGGGGACCTTGCGCGTCCTCCCGGCCGGGGCGGCTAGCAGGATCCGGGCTCAGCGCAGAAAGCGCATCGAAAAGAGCCCCGCAACGCCCACAGCGGACTTGACCCGCACGCGCACGAAGCTGTGGCTCGGTCACGCGAAACGCGGTAGCGCAAGCCGGGCAGCGCGTGATCATGCTCACAGCTTTACCCCCGAGAGGCACACCCAGCCCTCTGCCTCGGCAGGCGGTGCGAACACGATCCAGGGTGAGTAACAGCTCTCGACTTGGCTTGCCTGGTCCGACCGTATTCCCGAGAGCGCAATCTGTCCGCCATGCCTGCATCGTGATGCGAGCATCGGAGCGAGCACCTTCAAGGGATTGGCGAGGATATTGGCGATCACGACGTCTGCGGTAACTGTAAGCGGCGCGCAACCTTCGAGGAATTCGCCAGCAACACCGTTGCGCCGAGCGTTGGCCCGGGCCGTCCGTACGGCGTCCGGATCGATGTCCACGCCGACTGCGCGGCGTGCGCCGAGCTTTAGGGCAGCGATCGTCAATATACCGGAACCGCAGCCGTAGTCGAGAACCGTCTCCCCGCCGGCAATGTTGCGCTCGAGCCACTGCAGGCACAGGCGCGTGCTCGGGTGGGCGCCGGTACCGAACGCGAGCCCAGGATCGAGCACAAGGTTGACCGCATCGGGCTCCGGCGGCGCGCGCCAAGTCGGCACGATCCACAAGTGCTCCGAAACCCGGATCGGCGCAAACTGTTCCCTCGATTTCGCGACCCAGTCCTCGTCGGGAACGCTACGCAGCTCATGAATCGGTACTGTGATACCGGCTAGATCGCACGCGCGCAGGAGCAATTGTCCGGGCTCGGGTTGGACTTTGCACAACGCGGTGAGTTTCACCCGGGCCCATACGGACTCGCCCGATTCATCAAAGTGTGGCGTTTCCGCTGCAGGCTCCACGTTGGCGTCCTCGCAGCTGACTGACAGCGCGCCTGCAGCTAGCAGCGCGTCGGAGAGAGCGTCGACCTCCTCCGCTTTCACTACCAGGACGAGCGCGGCAAACGTCACGCGTTCGACCCTCTACCTTGCCGCATCGCGCTTCTTTTGCTGGGCGAGCTTCTGCTCGAGATAATGGATGTTCACCCCTCCTTTTATCACGCGGTTATCGAGCAGGAGTTCCTGATGCAGCGGGATATTGGTCTGGATGCCCTCGATTGCCATTTCGGAGAGCGCGATGCGCATCCGCCGGATCGCCTGGTCGCGGTTCTGCCCGTACGCGATGACTTTGCCGATCAACGAGTCGTAGTTGGGCGGCACCGTGTAGCCTTGGTAAATATGCGTATCGACCCGGATACCGGGTCCCCCTGGAGGGTGATAAGACGTAATGCGCCCGGGCGATGGCGTGAAACGGAATGGGTCCTCGGCATTGATGCGGCACTCTATCGCGTGGCCGCGAAGCTCGATGTCTTTCTGTCGCACGGAGAGGCGCTCGCCCGCCGCGACGCGGATTTGCTCCTGGACGATGTCGACCCCAGTGATCATTTCGGTCACCGGGTGCTCGACTTGGATGCGTGTGTTCATTTCGATGAAGTAGAACTCACCTTCCTCGTAGAGATACTCGAAAGTGCCAGCCCCTCGATAGCCGATCTTGCGGCAGGCCTCGATGCAGCGCTCGCCGATGCGCGCGCGCTGCTTCGAGGTAAGCTCGGGTGCCGGGGCCTCCTCCATGATCTTCTGGTGACGTCGCTGCATGGAGCAATCGCGCTCGCCGAGATAGACCACGTTCTTGTGCCCGTCGGCGAGCACCTGCACCTCGATGTGTCGCGGGTTCTCGAGGTACTTTTCGAGATAGACGGTGGCGTTGCCGAAGGCCGCCCCGGCTTCCGCCCGCGTGACGCTTATTGCACTCTTGAGCGCGGCTTCGGTGTGCACGACGCGCATGCCTCGGCCTCCGCCCCCACCCGCTGCCTTTACGATGACCGGATAACCGATCTTTCTCGCGATCTTGAGCGTTTCCTCCGGGGCATCGGGCAGCGGACCGTCCGAGCCGGGGACGCACGGCACTCCGGCTTTCTCCATGACTTGCTTTGCGTTTACTTTGTCGCCCATCAGCCGGATGGTCTCCGCTTGAGGACCGATGAAAACGAAGCCACTCTTGTCCACGCGTTCGGCAAAGTCCGGGTTTTCGGCGAGAAATCCGTAGCCGGGATGAATTGCCTCGGCGTCGGTCACCTCCGCGGCACTGATGATGGCCGGTATGTTGAGATAGCTCGCACTGGATGCCGCAGGTCCGATGCACACCGATTCGTCGGCGAGCTTCACGTACTTGGCCTCGCTGTCGGCCTCGGAATGAACGACCACGGTCTTGATGCCCATGTCACGGCACGCGCGCTGGATGCGCAGGGCGATCTCTCCGCGATTGGCGATCAGAATTTTCTCGAACATGATTTGATGGGCGGCCTTTCAACCTCTGATATGGGGAACAGTAGGCGCGCCCGGGTATCTCCCCTTTTTGATACCCACAGTGCTAGCCGATCATCATCAAGGATTCGCCGTATTCGACCGGCTGACCGTTCTCGACCATGATCGCCTTGATCACGCCGTCCTTGTCGGCCTCGATTTCGTTCATCAGCTTCATCGCCTCGATGATGCAGATGGCCTGTCCCGCCTTGACCGTA
>VBCJ01000034.1 GCA_005884335.1 Betaproteobacteria bacterium
GCCTCCCCCTGTGTGGAGGCAGGGGCCGGGGCTGCCAACGCGGTCACTGCTTCGGCTGCGGGCGGGCTTGCCGCCGGGGCGGTCGGGGAAAGGACAACGACCTCCTTTCCGCTTGAACCGCCTTTCACGATCTTGACCTTCTCCTCGCCCTCCGTGACCTCCAGTTCGGCAATTCCCGACTCTTCAACGAGGTCGATGAGCTTTTTCAGTTTTCGCAAATCCATACGGGCCTCCTTCCGGTTCGGGCACGCACGCCCGTTCCCGCGTGGTTTCGGAGTTCTCGCAAGCGACCCCGAACCAAGCTCTCAGTTTGAGTGCAAGGCGAACTGCAGCGCGAACTCGTACGCCCGGCTGCCTAGTCCGCAGATCGTACCCACCGCGAGGTCGGAAAAGTACGAATGGCGCCGGAACGGCTCTCTGGAGTAGATGTTCGACAGATGTACCTCGAGAAACGGAATCGCGACCGCTGCCAAAGCGTCGCGTAACGCCACGCTTGTGTGAGTCAGCCCCCCGGGATTGACGATGATCCAGGAAATTCGCTGCTTCTTGGCTCGATGCACGCGTTCTATCAAGGCTCCCTCATGGTTGCTTTGAAAAGTCTCCAGGGCAGCCCCCTCGCGTTTGGCGATGCGAGCGAGCCTCTCGTTGATCCTGGCCAGGGATTCCTTTCCGTAGATGCTGGGCTCACGAGCACCCAGCATGTCCAGATTGGGGCCGTGAATGATCAGGATTCTTCTTGGCGTCCGCGAGCGTAGGCCCAATGCGCGTTTTGGCTTGGACATAGGTGAAGTTTGGGGCCGATGTCCGAAATTGTCCAGCGTTCGCCGCAGTTCGAATACAAATGAGAGGCCCTTTGCGGGGCGAAAACCGATGCATCATAACTCAAGATCGACGAGCAGCGAAGACGGGCCAGGAGCGTGAAACTAGCCCTGCAGCCTAATCCAGTAC
>VBCJ01000035.1 GCA_005884335.1 Betaproteobacteria bacterium
CCGATGAGCACGCAACTTGAAGCGGAGGGCATCGAATTGACCGTAGGGTATGGCGCCGATCAAGCGGCATTGAATCCGGATGTGTGGGTAGTCGGGAATGTCGTGAGCCGGGGAAACCCGCTGATGGAATCCATATTGGATCGGGGCGACCGCTATGTCTCCGGCCCGCAATGGCTCGCCGAAAATACTCTGTTTGACAGGCGTGTGCTTGCAGTAGCAGGGACACATGGAAAAACAACGACTTCTTCCATGGTTGCCTGGATTTTGGAGGATGCAGGGCTGGACCCGGGATTCCTCGTTGGCGGCATTCCGATCAACTTTGGCGTGTCTGCTAGGTTGGGGAAACAAACCGATTTCGTGATCGAAGCCGATGAATACGATACCGCCTTCTTCGACAAACGTTCCAAGATGGTGCATTACCGGCCAAGGTTGGCAGTTTTGAACAACATAGAGTTCGATCATGCTGACATCTTCCCGGATCTTGCATCGATTGAGACCCAGTTTCACCACTTTGTCCGAACGATACCTCGATCCGGAAAATTGATAGTAAACGGCGCCGACGCCTCGATCGACCGTGTCCTTGCTCGCGGCTGTTGGAGCGCGGTGGAGCGGTTTGGCGTGGATGAGAGTTGGAGTGCAAGCGTGGTCGGGCGGGGCTCCTTTGAAATATTCAATCAAGGCAGAGCTATTGGGCTGCTGCGCTGGGAGCTTCAGGGCGGGCACAACCTTCAGAATGCGCTCGCGGCCATCGCCGCGGCACAGGCTGCCGGCGTCGATCCGAAGCGAGCCATCCAAACGCTCGCGCGCTTCAAGGGCGTCCGGCGCCGCATGGAGTTGCGGGGCACGGCTGCGGGTGTTGCAGTCTGGGATGACTTCGCGCACCACCCGACGGCCATCGCGACGACGGTTTCCGGCCTGCGTGATCAAGTAGGGAGCGCGCGCATCTTGGCCGTCCTCGAGCCGCGTTCAAACACGATGAGAGCCGGCCTGATGAAGGACCGCCTGCCCGCAAGCCTCGAACAGGCTGACAGGATTTTTTGCTATGGCGCGAACCTCGGCTGGGATGCTTCTGCTGCGCTCGCGCCGCTCGGCAGTCGAGTGCGTATCGAGAACGATCTTGAGCGGCTCGTCGCGGCCATCGTTGCCGAGGCGCGCTCCGGCGATCAGGTTCTTGTCATGTCGAACGGGGGTTTCGGGGGCATCCATGAGCTGCTGCTCGCTTCCCTCTCAATGCGGGCGGCCCCAACGACACGGGCGTGATCATTTACCTCCACGGATTCAACAGCTCGTCGCGCTCCGGCAAGGCGCAGCTCTTGAAGCGATACCTCGATGGTCAAGGCAAGGGCGCGGAGTTTGTCTGCCCGCAATTGCCTCACCTACCGGACAGGGCCGTTGCGGCCTTGGAAGCCGAGATGGAGCGACACTCGAAGGAAAAAATCACGCTAGTCGGGAGCTCGCTCGGCGGATTCTATGCGACCTGGCTGGCTGAGGAGCATAGCGTGCGCGCGGTGCTGATCAATCCGGCGATCGACCCGCACGTGAGCCTGCGCGCCTACGTCGGCCCGCAACGGGCCTTTCACGGGGGCGAGAGCTACGAGCTCACCGAAGAGCACCTTCGGCAATGGAAGGATCTCTTCGTGAACAAAGTGCACCCCGAGCACTACCTGCTCCTCGTGGAAACCGGGGACGAAGTGCTCGACTACCGAGCGGCGGTGAGAAAGTACAGGGGCGCGAAGCGGGTCGTCGTGCAAGGAGGCGACCACACCCTTGCGAGCTTTCCCGAACAAATCCCGCTGATACTGGAATTCGCCGGAATGGGTTGACTGCATCACTTCAGCATCTTCCAGACCGACTGTCCGTCTTTGAGTGCGTAGCGGGCGACGGCTTTTTCATCGAACCCAAACCCGAGGCCCGGCGTTTTCGGCAGAATCAGCATGCCGTCTTTTGTTTTCAGTTGCGTATCGACCAGACGCCGAAAATTGAGCACTTGGTCGTCGGGGAAGAACTCCACGTAGCGTGCGTTGGGTGTTGCCGCTACGAGCTGCGCGTGCAGGTCGTGAAACCAGTGCGGGCAGACAGTGACGCCATAGCTCGATGCGGTGGCGGCAATTTTTCTCCATTCAGAGACACCGCCGCACACGAGGGCGTCCGTCTGCAGGATCTGCGCCGCGCCCTTGTCGAGGATTTCCTTGAAATGCCAGCGCCCAGTGCCAATCTCTCCCGTGGCGACCGTCACGCGCGTGAGTTTCGCCAGGCGCGCGTGGTTGTCAATGTCATCGGGGAAGAACGGCTCCTCGATCCAATATGGGTCGTAGAGTTCGAAGCGCTCCATATAACGCATCGCGGTCGGCAAATCGTGCCAGGCGTTGTTCGCATCGAGCATCAAGGCAACGTCGGGCCCGATCGCGTTGCGCGCAGCTTTTACGCGCGCTTCCTCTTCCTTGGGAGAGAGCCGTCCCACCTTCATCTTCACGGCACGAAAACCGGCTTTTGCGTAGCCCGCCATTTCCTCGCCGAGCTTTTTCGGCGTCTTGCCCGGGAGGTAGTAGCCGCCGCTTGCGTACGCCGGGACGGCCTCATCCAACGCAGCGCCGAGATACATGTAAAGCGGAAGTTTCGACGCGCGCGAATTCAGGTCCCAAAGCGCACAGTCCAGGATCGAGATCGCGCGCATGACGCTGCCGGAGCGTCCGTGCAGCAATGTTTCCTCGAACATGCGTTGCCAAAGGCCTTCGACGAGCAGGCTTTCGCGGCCGAGCAGGCCCGGCGCAAGGAGCTGCTCCACGGCTTGCGCAACGAGCGTTCCCCCGGAAGAACCTGCGTAGCAGAATCCGATACCCTCGACGCCCCCTGCACGTACTTTGACTAGCCCGTAGTCCCGCGCCGAAACCGAGCGCGTGGCGAAGCTCGTCACTCTGTCCAGCGGGACCCGGACGGTTGCTACGGCAATCGACTCGATCTTGGCCATGTGGCAATCGTTGGCGTCTTTGTCGGCGTGAGCAGGGAGGATACTGCGATATAATTATGGCACTCATCGGGCCGGCGCGACGCGGCTCTTTTCCCGTTTGCCTCCCTTTCGTGAACGTTCTCTACGAAGACAGCGGTGGACTTAAAATCGCTACGGTGCTCGCCGACAGCGACAGCACCCTCCAGGTCGAGGCACCGCATGGCAAGCGAGCCAAGATCAAGTCAAGGGATGTGCTATTGCGGTTTCCCGAGCCCGGCGCCGTGGAGCTGCTCGCGCGAGCCGAGGCGTTGGCGGGCGGTATCGACGCGGATTTCCTGTGGCAGTGCTGCGGCACGGAGGAGTTCGGATTCACCGAGCTCGCGCGCGAGTATTGCGGCCGCACGCCTTCGGCGGTGGAGGCAGCCGGTATTCTGGTGAAGCTGCACTCGGCGCCGATGTACTTCTATCGGAAGGGCAGGGGGCGGTATCGGGCTGCGCCGCCCGAGACGCTGCGCGCCGCGCTCGTCGGCATAGAAAGGAAGAAACAACAGCAAATGCAGATTTCAGCCTGGGCTGAACAGCTCGAGCACGGCGCGTTTCCGGAAGAGTTCCGGCCGCTCCGGGAACAGCTCCTGTACAAGCCCGATCGCAACCGCGCGGAAACCAAAGCGCTCGAGGAGGCGTGCGCAAAGACCGGCATGTCACCGGCGAAGCTGGTGGAGCGCTGCGGCGCGCTGCCCTCAAGCTACGATTACCACCTCAATCGATTTCTCTACGAATATTTTCCA
>VBCJ01000400.1 GCA_005884335.1 Betaproteobacteria bacterium
CCTGCGCGTCGAAGCTGAAGCTGATGTGGCCGGCGAGCGAATGCGCGTCGCGGAAGATGCGCTCCAGGGGAGTGCTCTCGTAGAGGCCGTTCGCGCCGGCCATGGCGTGCAGAGAATCGACGGCTTCCGTGCAGAGAGTCACGGCGTAGGCGAGATTGCGCTTGAAGCGGAGCTTCGTCTGGACGTCGGGGATCTGCTTCCGGTTGGCGATTTCCTGCGCCTCGAGGCAGTCGTTGCGCAGGATAAGGCGCGCCGCGTCGATTTTCACTCCCGCCGCGCCGACGCGCAGCTGCACGGCCTGGAACTCGCGCATCTTCGCTCCGGTGTAATTGGTGCTGCGCTCCTTGACGGAGGCTATCGTCGATTCGAGCATGGCCTGGGCGTTGCCGACCGCGCAGGCGCCGATGCCGTGCCCGCCGAGCGCCGAGAGCGGCACGCGGTAGACCGGGTTCGGGTTTCCGCGTGCGCCGGGGAAGCGGTCTCCGCCGCGCGCGTCCAGCATGCCGAGCGCCTTGTACTCGGGAACGAAAACGTCCTTGGCGGCGACGCTCATGCTGCCCGTCGCGCGCATCCCGAGCACCTGCCAGTCGTCGATGACCCCGTACTGCGACTTGTGCAGCAGGCACATGCGGTAGTCGACCGCGCGGTCGCCGTCGCGCACCGTCACGGCGAGCATGTTCCATTCGGCGATGTTGGAGCAGCTCGAGAAATTCCACTTTCCGCCGATGACATAGCCGCCCTCGACCTTCTTCGCGCGCCCCTGCGGAAAGGCGATGCCGGATGCGATGAGCGCCTCGGGATCCGCGCCCCACACTTCTTCCTGCGCGCGCTCCTCGTACATCGCGAGCATCCAGTGGTGCACCTGGAGATTGCCGAAATTCCAGGCGGTCGAAGCGCAGCCGCGCGCGAGCTCGTAGCAGAAATCGACGTAAGCGACGAAATCGAACTCCATTCCGCCCCAGCGCCTGGGCTGCATCGAGCGGAGGATCCCGCTCGCGTGCAGGTCGGCGATCGTCTCGGGCGGCATCACGCGGGCTTCCTCGGCCTCGGCCGCGCGGCTGCGCAGCGCGGGCACCATGGCCCGAGCGCGCGCGAGCGCCTCCTCGTAGGAGACGCCGGCGAAGCTGCGCGCGCCCTTGTCGGGGGCGTTCATTACGCCGCGGCCTTGGCCTTCACCGGCTTCTTTTTCGCCGAGGCGGCGCGCGGCATCTTCGAGTAGTCCTCCCCGCCCCAGTCGGGCGCCTTGGTGATGCCGAAGAAATTGAGCTCGATGGTGAGGCCGTCCGGATCCTTGATGAAGAGCTGGTAGAGCTGCGACTCGGGGAAATTCCGCGGCCGGAAGGGAACGCCGACCGCCTTAAAATGCTTCAGGAATTTTTCAGGGTCGGTGGCGAGAAACGCGATGTGGTCGATCACGCCGGAATTGTCCTTCGCGGCGTTC
>VBCJ01000036.1 GCA_005884335.1 Betaproteobacteria bacterium
GAACTGGCGTACCGAAAGAGTCCCGACTCGACGCAGCATCCGGGAGGGCGAAGCGGGCTGAACGAGCCAGACTACGCTGCCTGGCGCCCTGGCAGAAGCACGGCTGCCAGTGCAGCGACGACCAAGACGAGCGAGGCTAAATCGCTCCATTGCGGACGTTCGCCCAACAACAGCATGCCGCTGAACACACCCACGATCGGGATCATCAACGTGGAGAGCGAGGAAACGCTGATCGGCGCATGGGTCGCGATCTTGATCCAGGCCCAGTTGCAGAAGATCGAGCTGACGAGCGCATTGTAGACGAGCCCCCAGAAGGGCCAAGTCGAGAGCGCGAGCGGGGAAAAACTCCCTTCCTCGAACAGCACAGCGCCCGAGAGAATCGGCGCGAGGGCGAGCAGCATCTGCCAGCCGGTAAAGGAAGTAGTCGGCAGATCGACCGGCCAGCGCTTCATGATGGCGGTGCTGACCGCCCAGCTGATCGCCGAAGCGATCAGCAGCAGGGCTCCGGCCGGCGAGCGCCCGACGGCGTGGATCTCGTCACCGAGGAGCACCAGCATCCCGAGGACGCCCAGAACCACGCCCGCGAGCCGGCTTCCGGTCACGGGCTCGCGCAGGACCCACACGCCGAGCAGCACGCCCCAGACGGGAAACGTATACGCGAGGATCGCGGCACGCCCCGATTCCATGAAGGTCAGGCCGTAGACTGCGAGAACATTCCAAGCAGCCACGTTGAAAAGCGTAATCGCGATCAGCCTCGGCCAGGCTCCTGGAGGCACGCGGATCGGCAACCGATTGGCCCGCGCAATTGCGAAGAGGCCCGCCGCCCCGGCCACAAGGCACAGCACGCGGAAATGCAGAGGCGGCATCTCGGCCATCACGACCTTCATCACCGGCCAATTGAATCCCCAGCCGAGCGCGAGCAGCGCAACCAAGGCAAAGATCGGTGGGGGCGGTACGTAGGTGCGCGCGCTCACGATTTGCTCATTTTCCGGCCCTCCGGAAAAGGCGCGGATCATTTAAAAACAAAGAGTTGGAGGTAAGTATCTACTGACTTCTAGGTGACGATTGGGATGTAAGTGCTTTATTTATCTGGATTTGTCTCCTAGGTCCTGAAGTTCTATTGCGTCGCACAAATTATTCTTGACATCGATTGTTTTCCTTGTAGAATCCTATTTGTTGCGATGCAACAAATACCCTGAGTAGCACTAAGGCACCACAGGACAAAAGCACTAACTTGACGGCAAACATTCCAACCTTCTAAGGAGATGATCATGAACTTCACGCCCGAACAAATCGCCAGCACGAACAAGGCCGGCATCGAGGCCCTCCTGGGTCTCGCGCACACGCAGTTCTCCGCTTTCGAGCGCCTGTCCGCGCTGTACTTCAATGCGACCAAGGCCGCATTCGAGGAAGGCGTCGGCCACGCCAAGGCGCTGCTCAACGCCAAGGACCCCCAGGAATACCTCAACCTGAACGCCGCGGCAACCCAGCCGACGATGGAAAAAGCCATCGCCTACTCGCGCAGCGTATACGAAGTTGCCGCCCAAACGAACGGCGAATTGGCCAAGTTCCTCGAAGCGCAAGCCGTCGAGTTTAACAAGAACCTGGTCGGTCTTCTCGACAAGGTCTCGAAGAACGCGCCAGCCGGCTCCGACGTCGCCGTCGCCGCCGTGAAGTCCGCGCTCGCTGCGGCCAACACAGCCTACGAGAGCTTCAACAAGGTCGCAAAGCAGGCCACCGAGATCGCCGAAGCGAATTTCGCCGCGGCGACTTCGTCCGCCAAGGAATCCAAGAAACAGCGCGCGGCAGCCTAACCTACAGGCTTCGCGTCCACGGCCCCCTCCTCCTCCTTTCCGTGGGCGCCCTAAAGCCCTGGCGCAAGCCAGGGCTTTTTGTTTTGGGGCAGACCACGTTTTTCGTCGAACCGGCGAAGGAAAAAACGTGGTCTGTCCCCGGTTTTTACTACTTTTCCTCCCACCTGCCGCCGAGCGCAGCCACCCCAAGCTTCATCTGCTCGATAGCTGGCGTCACTTCTTCCGGCGCACCCCGCACCCCGAGTTCGATGTGACGGCGCACGCCTGCCTCGCCCATGCTGGGCAGGCTGAAGGACTTCAGGCCGCGGTAGCGCTGCTCCACTTCGACCATCAGCGGCGTGACGATCGATTCGGGAAGGTCATAGACGATGACCGAGGCCTCGGCTTCCGGCATGCGGTGAAACAAATGCGCATAGCGTTGGTCGAGCACCCACTCGACCATGGGCCAGGCCATCACCGGGAATCCCGGGACGAAATGGTGGTCTTCCAGGGAAAACCCGGGGATGCGGTTGTACGGATTGGGGATGATGCGCGAGCCGCGCGGAAATTCGCCCATTTTGAGCCGTTGCGGCGTGACTTCCATGTCCGTGCGCGAGCGAATCGCCGCCTCCGCATCGGGGTGTAGCATCAATTCAAGGCCGAGCGCGTCCGCCGCGCACTGGCGCGTGTGATCGTCGGGCGTCGCGCCGATGCCGCCGAAGCTGAAGACGAGGTCTCCCGAAGCGAACGTGCGCTTGAGCGTCGCGGTGATGAGATCCGGCATGTCGCCGAGATACTCGCACCAGTGGAGCCTCATTCCCCGCGAGCCGAGAATCGCGATCACTTTGGTGAAATGCTTGTCCTCGCGCTTGCCGCGAACGATTTCCTCGCCAATGATGATCGCGCCGACCCTCACACCCGCCTCGCCGTACCCTGGATCGGCTCGCTGCGCAGCCCGCCGAGGCGCGAGAGGCCGAAGTGGATGAAAGCGAGCCCACCGTACACCGGCATGAAGAGCCCGAGCACGGGGACATGACCGATGAGCGCGAGCGCGACACCCAGCAGAAACAGCTCGCCGCGATGGCGGCGGACGATCTGGGCGATCTCGGCGGCGGTCGCGTGCTCCGCGAGAGCGTCGTAGCGGAACACGCGCTGGTTGAAATAGCCGAACAGAGCGATGGGAAGCACCGGCCACAGCAGCGGAATCAGCCATAGCGGCAAGCTGACCGCAAAGAGCAACGCAAACAGCATGAGCGCAGCGAGGGCATTCCAGAGGCTGCCGGCGAACGTGCCCCCTTTTCGGTGGACGAGCTCCGGGTAGTCGCGCGCGCCGACATGAGCGGCCATCGCCGGCATGGAAACGATGCTGATGATCAGCACGGCCGTGATCAGAACCGCCGGCACGAACAGCAGCAGCAGGAGGATCCATCCGAACCAAGCGGCAATGAGCTTGAGGGGCCAAACCGAGACCGCCCATTCATACGCCGGCCAGTGGTGCAGCTGCGCGGTGATCCACTGCGCGGCCTCGCCCCAGTAAAGCACGGCGAGCGTCACCCATAGGACGAGCGCGACGATCACCGGCCACACCATGAGCCAGAGCATCTTCGGATGCAGCAAACTGACAAACGCCCGCGCAAGGGCATTGAGTATCGCGTTCATATGGACCGCCCAGAGCGCTGAAAATCAGCGCTGAATAGTTTGCCACATCTTCGACAGCCGCTTCAGCGAAACCGGCACGGAGGTCTTCAGCTCCTGGGCGAAAAGCTGCACGCGTAGCTCCTCGAGCAGCCAGTGGAACTGTTCGAGCTGCGGGTCTCGGGTGCCCGACTTCAGTTGCCTCGCCTGGTCTCTCTGCCAATGGGCCGCGAGCGGCGCAAACTCCGCGGCAAGGCGCGCATCGCGCTGCGGATTCGCGCGCAGCTTGTCGAGACGCAAGCTCGCCGCCTTGAGATAGCGAGGGAAATGCTGCAAGCGCTCGTACGGAGTCTGTTCGATAAACCCCTTGGGCACCAGGCGGGACAGGTTTTCCTGAACGTCGCGGCAGGCCTCGGGAAACGCCTTGGACAGCTCCTTGAGCTGCTTCTGCAGCGCCGCGTGCTCAGAGAGAATCTTCCCGGCGAATCGCGCGATCTCCTGGGCGAGCAGCGTCACCCGCGAGCGCGCCTCGTCGCGGCGGCGCTCGAACTGCGCCCGGGTCCGTGGCCAGGGTTCGACTAGGCAGGCGCGGTCGAACGCGGCCACGAGCAGTTGCTCCCTGAGTTCAGCCGCGTCACCGAAGGCCGCGAACTGCAGCGTCATAGCGTGCAGCCCCGGCAGATTCCTCTCGATGTAGCGCGCCTGATCCTTGAGCTGTAGCATGAATAGCCGCCGCAAGCCCGGGCGATGCGCTTCGCGCGCCTTGTCAGCCGAGTCGAACACCTCCAGGCTGACGGAATCGCCGTGATCCGCGAGGCCCGGATAGCCGATCAGCGTCTGGGACCCGCGCCGGATCTCCATCACTTCCTCGAGATCGCCGAAATCCCAGCCGGTGACTTTCGTTGCCGGCGCGTCGGCCCGAGCGAGCTCGGCGAACTCATCTCCAGCCTTTTTGCCGAGCTCGGCGCGCAGTTGAGCGAGGTTGCGGCCTGTCGCGAGCTGCCGGCCATGCTCGTCGACGATGCGGAAATTCATTGAAAGATGTGCGGGCAGCATTTCTTGCCGGAAGGCATCGAGCGGGATCGTGAGATTGAGCTCGCGTCGCGCGTAGCGGGCGATAGCCTGCGCGAGCATGGCGTCTGCAGGTTCGTTGGCCACGAGGAAGGTGTCGACGAATTCCGGCAGCGCGCCGAGCAGGTGGCGGAGCTTCTGCGGCAGCGACTTGGCGAGCCGCGTGATCTTTTCACGCAGCAACCCCGGCACGAGCCAGTCGCACCGGGCCGCATCGACCTGGTTCAGCGCGAGAAGGGGCACGGTGAGCGTCACGCCGTCGCGCGGCGAGCCCGGCTCGTGATGGTAATCAAGCGCGAAGCTGCGTCCCGCCATCTCGAGCTGGTGCGGAAACTGTTCCGTCGTGATCCCCGCCGCCTCGTGGCGCATCAGATCTTCGCGCTTGAGGAACAGCAGCTTCGGATTTTTCGCTTCCACTTCGCGGCGCCAGCGGTCGAAATCCGCGCCGTTGTGGATACCTTCTGGGACGAGGCTCTCGTAGAACGCGTGGATCAGCTCGTCGTCCACCAGCACGTCGGGCCGGCGCGACTTGTGCTCGAGCTGCTCAATCTCGCGGACGAGCCTGCGGTTATGCAGAAAAAACGGGGCGCGCGTGTCGTAGCCGCCTTCGACCAGCGCCTGGCGAATGAATATCCTTCTCGATTCGACCGGGTCCATCGGACCGTAATGCACGCGCCGCTTTGCATACAGCAGCAGCCCGTAGAGCGTTCCGCGCTCGAACGCGGCGACGCGCGCCGGCTGCTTCTCCCAGTGCGGCTCGTAGCGGTGGCGCTTGACGAGATGCGCGCCGACCGACTCAAGCCACTCGGGTGGGAGGGTGGCGACGCAGCGCGCGTACAGGCGCGTGGTCTCGGTCAGCTCCGCCGCCATGACCCAGTGCCCGGCCTTCCTTCTCACGCCAGAGCCGGGATGAATCCAGAAGCGGATTCCACGGGCGCCCAGATAGCTTCCTTCCTCGGTCTTCATGCCGACATTGCCGAGCAGGCCGGCGAGCAGCGCCCGATGCACTTGCTCATAGGTCGCGGGAGTCTCGGAAATGCGCCAGCCGAGCTCGGCGACCAGCTCCTTGAGCTGCCCGTGAATGTCGCGCCACTCGCGCATGCGGTTGAACGAGAGGAAATGCTCGCGGCAGGCCTCGTGCAGCTTGCGGCTGGATTTCATGTGGGCAAGCGCTTCCTCGAAGAACTTCCACAGCTTCAGCCAGGAAAGGAAATCGGACTTCTCGTCGTCGAAGCGCTTCTGCGCTTCGTCGGCTGCCGCGGCCCGTTCGCTCGGCCTCTGGCGAGGGTCCTGCACCGAGAGCGCGGCGGCGATGACGAGTACCTCGCGGAGCGCGTTCTCCGATTTCGCCGCGAGCACCATGCGGCCGACACGCGGGTCGACCGGAAGCTTAGCGAGCTGCCTTCCGATTTCGGTCAGCTCGCTGGCTTCGTCCACGGCGCCCAGCTCGGCGAGCAGCGCATAGCCGTCCTGGATCGCCTTGGACCCCGGAGAATCGATGAACGGAAATTCCTCGACCGTGCCCAAGCCCAGCGATTTCATTCGCAGGATGACGCTGGCGAGCGACGAGCGCAGCACTTCCGGATCGGTGAACGCCGGGCGCGAGTTGAATTCCTCCTCGGCGTAGAGGCGGATGCAGGCCCCGCTCGCGACCCGGCCGCAGCGGCCGGCGCGCTGCTTCGCGGAGGCCTGGGAAATGTTCTCCACGCGCAGCTGCTCGACCTTGTTGCGATAACTGTAGCGCTTGACGCGCGCGAGTCCGGTGTCCACCACGTAGCGGATTCCGGGCACGGTAAGCGAGGTCTCAGCCACATTGGTCGCGAGCACGATGCGCCGGCCTCCGTGCGGCTTGAATACGCGTTCCTGCTCCTCGGCCGAGAGCCGCGCGAACAGGGGCAGGATCTCCGTGTGGGGAGGGTGGTGCTTGCGCAACGCCTCCGCCGCCTCGCGGATCTCGCGCTCGCCCGGAAGGAACACGAGGACGTCGCCCTCACCTTGTCGCGCGAGCTCGTCCGCAGCGTCGCTGATCGCCTCGTTGAGATCGTAGTCGTCGTCTTCCGACTCGACCGGGTGGTAACGGACCTCCACCGGGTAGAGCCGCCCGGAAACCTCGATGACGGGAGCACCGTCGAAGTGCTTCGAGAACCGCTCGGCATCGATGGTCGCCGAGGTGATGACGAGCTTGAGATCCGTCCGCCGCGGCAGGAGCTGCTTCACGTATCCGAGCAGGAAATCGATGTTGAGGCTCCTCTCGTGCGCCTCATCGATGATCAGCGTGTCGTACTGGCGCAGCTCGCGGTCCCCTTGAGTCTCGGCAAGCAGGATGCCGTCGGTCATGATCTTGATGTAGGAGAGCGGACCGACTCGATCGGTGAAGCGGATCTTGTAGCCGACCGCGCCCCCGAGCTCGGCCTTAAGCTCCTGGGCGACGCGGGCAGCGGTGGCGCGCGCGGCGATCCTGCGCGGCTGGGTGTGTCCTATGAGTCCTTCAATCCCGCGACCCAGCTCGAGGCAGATCTTCGGCAGCTGCGTGGTCTTGCCCGAGCCCGTTTCGCCGCACACTATGACGACCTGATGCGAGGAGATGGCCTTTGCGATCTCCTCGCGCCTCGCGCAGATCGGCAGCTCGGGCGGAAACTCGGGGCGCGGCGCAAGCGCGCGGCGCTGCTCGATCTCGGCCGGAGAAAATGCCATCAGGAGCGGTCGGCGCTGCCGTTCCCGCCGCTCATCTGCGGCGCAGCAGGCGTTCCGCGTAGCGCGCGAGCGGGTCCACTTCCAGGTTGACGCGGTCGCCCGCCCGAAGACGCCTCAACGTGGTCACGGCGAGGGTATGCGGGATCAGGTTGACCTCGAACTCGGCGCCCCGCACCGCGTTCACCGTGAGGCTCACGCCGTGCACGGCGATCGAGCCCTTGCGCGCGATGTAGCGCGCGAGTCCGGCCGGTGCGCGCACGCGAAGCAACCGGTTTTTGCCCAGCGCTTCGAAGCGCACGACCTTCCCGACGCCGTCGACGTGACCGAGAACGAGGTGGCCGTCGAGCCGGTCGGAGAGCCGCAGCGCCTTCTCCAGGTTGACCTCTCCCGATTTGTCCAGCCCGGTTGTGCAGCGGAGCGTCTCGCGGGAAACATCGACGCCGAAGCTTTTTACTCCGCGCTTCACCACGGTGAGACACACGCCGTTCACCGCGATGCTGTCGCCGACCTTGACGTCGCTGAGCCCCAGTTGGTGGGCGTCGATGGCGAGGCCCAGACCGCCTTTTCCGGACTCGATCCGGCTGATTTTCCCGACGGCGGTTATGATTCCGGTAAACATAGAAGAGAATTCTACTTGGCTTTGCCCGGTGAGTCGCCGCGGCGAACTCGGGTTGGCTGGACGTCCGGAGGCAGAATGACGAAGACCGCTCCCATCCCCATCTCGGGCCTGGCCCATATCGGGATTCGCGTACACGACCTCGAGCGCTCGGTGCGCTTCTACGCCCTGCTCGGCTTCACCAAGACCGCCGGTCCGATCGGTCCCGAGCCCGTCGCCATCCTCGATCATCCCTCGGGAGTGGAACTGAACCTCGTCCTCAACGCGCCAAAGGCGAACGAGCCGAACGTCCTCATGGACGTCCCCCAGAAGCACCCCGGAATCACGCACTTCGCCCTCTTGTGCCCCGACATCGTGGCTGCGAAGGAGCGGCTCGAGGCGGCCGGCATCCAGCTGAGCGGCGGGCCCGTCCGCTTCGGACCCGGAGCACAGGGGATCTTCGTGCGCGATCCGGATCGCAACGTGATCGAGCTGCACCAGCGCGGCTGATGAAGTTCCTGAAGGCTGTGCGGCTCGACGCTTCCGACGGCGTTGTCTATTCCGAGGGCGGAGCCGCCCGGGACGGAGAGTGGCTTGTATCGGGCGGATATGCGGTGTGCGATCCCGCCGGGTCGAGCCACCGCACGCCGAAGCGCCATTGCCTCACATCCTTCGTCGGCGTGGAAAGCCACGGGCGCTGCACCATCGCCGAAGTCGTGGAGATCGAAGCGACGGAGTATCGGCAAATCATCGAGCGCCTGACGCGACATTTTACAGACGACCTCGGCGCCCCCACCGTGGAGGCGGCGCGCGCCGCAGCGGAAGACGAGGCCGAGTACACCGCCGACCTGTGCGAAAGCTTCAGCCCGGAGGTGTGGATCACGGTAAAGCGCACCTCTTCAGATGGCGGCGTCAAGGAACACTATTCAGTGTTCAAACGACTGATGATCGGGGGTCACAAACTTTGAACCGGCCTGAATGGCCGGGAACGACCCAAAGCGGACAGCGGTCCTAGGGTCGATTCAACGTGTCTGATTTGAACGAACGCGTGCCGATCTGGCTGGGCGGCCATTTATGGCGCTAATCCCCGGAATGGCCAACGTCCTGAAACTTCACCACCTAGATCAGGGTGCCGCTCAACGGAATCACTACCTCCGGGAACGTTGGATCCGTGGTCATGACCCGAATCTTTCCGTCGAAGCTTCCTCGGCGCAGCGCTTCGGCTCGTAGCCGCACATCGATTTGGAAGCTATTGCTTGGTCCCGCGGGCGACTGTGTGACATCCACCGCGCTCGAATCGCAGACAATGGCCGTAATCCTGAAAGCGTCACCGCGGCGCTTGAGAAAGAAGGTCTGTGTGAGGGACGCCGTTACATCGCTGCGCTGCACCTCCTCCACGCGCAGCGTGCCAAAGTCGACGTTCTCGGGATTTGCATAAAGGTCTGGCTTGACCCACAGATGCACGGGAAGAATGATCCGATTGGCCCCCGGCTTATCGGTCACGAGCGTAAGGGACTCCTCGTAGCGCCCTGCGGGAACACCATTGACAGAACGCGCGGTCAGGATGAAGACCTTACCGGGCTTAAGCTCCGAGACGGAGACGCTCAAGCGAGCCGAGTGCTCCACGCTTGTGATCCTAAGGGGCTGCGGTTCGTTATTCCTGATCGTTAAGGTGCGCTCAGCGGGCTCGGCGGTAAACGTGCTTAGGAAGACCGCAGGCATGGGCTCAATCGCGATCCGTGGAACGACGTAACCTTTGAATGTCAGCGAAGCCCCCGAGCGGGTCGGATCGTTCCATTGAATCTGCGCCTTGCCTTCGATCGCACCGGCCACCCGCTCGGTGTTTAGCTCCACCGTCACTACGCCTTCGCCCTGGGCGGGTACTTCCACTGGCGCGACGCGCACGGTCAGCCCCGGCATCCATAGCTCTGCGCCCGTGATCCGCAGCGGCCCCTCGCCGGCGTTCTTGATGATAAAGGCGTGGCTGACGGGGGCACCTTGTCTGACGGATCCGAAATCGTACGTGTCGTTT
>VBCJ01000401.1 GCA_005884335.1 Betaproteobacteria bacterium
TCCGTGGTGATCGAGAACCGCATCGGCGCGAACGGGAACATCGCGGCGGAAATGGTCTCCAAATCCGCGCCCGACGGCTACACCGCCTACGTCTGCGACAGCGCGATCTGGGCGATCAATCCGCACCTGTACGCGAAAGTGCCCTACCGGCCGCTCGAGGATTTCGCGGGCATCAGCACGATCTCGACGCTCCCGACCTTCCTCACGATCCATCCGTCGGTCCCGGCGACCACGTACGCGGAGTTCGTCGCCTACGCGAAGAAGAATCCCGGGAAGCTCGCTTACGCTTCGGCGGGCAACGGCTCGATCCATCACATCACGACCGAGCTGTTCAAGTCGCTCGCCGGAATCGAGATGGTGCACGTGCCCTACAAGGGGATGGGACAGGCCGGGCCGGCCCTGATCGCCGGCGACGTGCAGGTCGCGTTCTCCAGCTATACCGCGATGGCGCAGTACGCAAGAGCGGGAAAGGTGCGCATTCTCGCCAGCGCGGACGGCAGGCGCACGCCCGCGCTGCCGGACATCCCGACGATCGCCGAGCTCGGCATCCCCGGCTTCGACATGGCCTCCATGCTGGGTGCGCTGGTGCCGGCGGGCGTGCCGCGCGACATCGTCGCGAAGCTGAACGTCGGCGTCGCCGCCGCCGTGGCCTCGCCCGAGGTCAACGAGAAGATCGCCGGGTTCGGCGTGCGCATCGGCACCAGCACGCCCGAGCAGTTCGACGCGCTGATGCGCGCGGAGTACGATAAGTACGCAAGACTGGTGAAGCTCTCCGGCGCGAAGCTGGATTGAGCGGCTCAAACGTTCGGGGCACTTATCAACGTATTTTCCAAAAGGGGATATCGTCATGATCCGGTTCAGTCGAGCAATGTCTTACGCGGCGTTCTTCGTAGGCGCCGTGCCGCTTGCAGTCCCGCAAGCCTACGGTGACGAAACCTGCAACTCGCCTTACGTCACAAAATTGATCAAGGGACAGGAGGACTACGTCTATGTCTGGGCGCTGGGCGTGGAGGGCCTGGGCGACGGCTCGGACAAAATGGTGACGGTGGACGTCAATCCCAAGTCGAAGAACTACGGCAAGGTGATTCAACAGGTCTCGGTCGGGTCGCGCGGTGAGGCTCATCACATGGGTTTCAGCGACGACCGTCGCACCCTCTGGGCGGGCGGCCTGGAAAACAGCAGGATCCACGTTTTCGACATCGCGGCCGATCCCGGCAGACCCCGGCTCGTCAATACCATCGCGAACCTCGCGGAGAAGACCGGCTACGTCGGTCCGCACACCTACTATGCGCTGCCCGGGCGGATGCTGGTCCAGGCGCTCTCCAACGCCAAAGACAAGGGCGGCGTCACGGGGATGGCGTTGTACAACAACAAAGGCGACTTCATCGCGAGCTACGCGATGCCGGTCGATGGCGGCGGGGACGGCTACGGCTACGATCTCGCCGTGAATCCCAGGAAAAACGTGCTGCTCACCTCGAGCTTCACCGGCTACAACAACTATATGCGGTCCTTGGGAGAAGTCGTGAAGGACCCGGAGGCCATGAAGCGTTTCGGCAATACCATGGTGCTGTGGGACTTGAAGGCCATGAAGCCGCAAAAAGTCTTCAGCGTGCCCGGCGCGCCGCTCGAGATTCGCTGGTCCCTGAAGCCGGGGGACAACTGGGCGGTCGCGGCCACCGCGCTCACATCGAAAATCTGGCTGGTGAAGCAGGACGCCAAGGGCGAGTGGCAGGCGAAGGACGTGGCGACGATCGGCGACCCGGCCAAGATCCCGCTGCCCGTCGATATCAGCATCACCCGCGACGGCAAGGGCCTGTGGGTCAACACCTTCATGGACGGGAAGACGCGCTACTTCGACCTTTCCAAGAACTGGGACAAGGGCGGCGCGGACAACGAGCAGTTGCTGCGCGGGTTCACCTGGAACGGCAAGGAGTTGAAGCAGGTGTTCGAGGTGGATTTCACCCGGGAGAAACTGGGCCGCGCCCATCACATGAAGCTGGGGTCGAAGACTCTGCGCACGGCCTACACGACGCCGGAAACGTCCCGGCAGCTCGCGCTCAACCGATGATCGTGCGCCGCGACACCACCATCGCGCGGCTCCTGGCGCTCATCGCAGTCATGCTGGTGTCCCGAATCGCCTGCGGACACCAGCAAGACGGCCGCGATGCAATCCTGGAATTCGAGCCTCCCGGGCCCGGTACCTACCGGCTTCATCGCATCATGCCCGCGCCCGAGGGCCGGGTGCTCGACACGGAGGGACGCTCGCAGAAGCTCTCGCGCTTTCTCCAGGACAAGATCACGCTGCTGGGTTTCATCTACACCACGTGCACCGATCCCGAAGGCTGCCCGCTTGCCTATCGCGTGTTCGACGGCCTG
>VBCJ01000037.1 GCA_005884335.1 Betaproteobacteria bacterium
CCTATCTGGCCCCGGGGCTCGGAATCGCCGGAGGCAACCTGGAACGCGACCTTGCGACGGTCTGCAAACTCGCCGACGCGCACGGCACCGACGCGGGCGTAGTGCGCGCCTGGATCGCGAACAGCCGGCACCGCCGGGACTGGGCTCTGCAAACGCTCCACGCGGCCGTCCTCTCGCGACTGGAAGACCCCGTGATCGCAGTGCTCGGGCTTGCCTACAAGCAGAACACCCACTCGACCAAGAACTCGGCGTCGCTTGCCCTTCTCGCGCATCTCGCGCCGTTCCGCGTGCGCGTATTTGACCCCGTCGTGCCCGCGACGGCAATCTCGAACCCGCGCTGCCATGCGGCGAGCTCCGAGCTGGACGCCTGCGAAGGCGCGGATGCTCTCGCGATCATGACACCCTGGCCGCAGTTCGGAACACTCGACCCGGTGCAAGTTGCGCGTAAACTGCGCGGCAAACTCGTCCTCGACCCCTATGCGGTGCTGAAAGCCGTGGCCTGTCGCGCGGCGGGGCTCGAATACCGTACGCTCGGGTTCACTCCTGACGGAATCCGAACGGAAAAGTGATCACCCACCAGAGCCCGGCAGCGCACAACCCCGAGCGCGTGGTCCTGCTCGGCGCGCGGGGCTTCATTGGCGCTGCAATCCACAAGGAACTGGATGCCCGGCGCATCCCGAGTCTCGCGCTGTCTTCCGTCGACCTGAACCTTGCGGAGGCTGCGGCCGCGGACAAGCTCGCGGCGGCGCTGAAAGCCACCGACGCCGTCGTCATGCTGGCGGCACTGACCCCCGATAAAGGGCGCGATATCCCCACGCTGATGAAAAATCTCGCCATGATGCACAACACGTGTGCGGCGATCGCGAAAACCGGTTGTGCGCACATGGTGTATTTCAGCCATGGCGCGCAGCCTCGCCGGGGTTCCTGTGCTGGTGCTGCGCCCGACGCTGATCTATGGACTGGACGATACCCACAACTCATACGGTCCCAACCGCTTTCGCCGCGCGGCGCAGAAAGGCGGCAAGATCACGCTGTTCGGCGGCGGCGAGGAGACGCGCGATCACATCCACGTGGACGACGTCGCCGCGCTCACCCTGCGCTGCCTGCTCCACCGCAGCACGGGAACCCTCAACGCCGCCACCGGAACCTCGCATTCCTTCCGCGAGGTTGCCGAAGCCGTATCCAAACAGTTCGGCAACACCGTCGAGATCGTCAAGACGCCGCGCGCCACTCCGATCACCCACAGGCACTACGACGTGGCCAACACCATCAAGGCGTTCCCGGACATCCGCTTCATCCCGCTCGAAGACGGCGTAGCCCGCGTGCATCGCGAGATGCTGGAGAAGAGCTGATGGCCGAAGTGGACCTGCTCAGGTCGTTGCCGCGCACCAAGCGCAACATCCAGAAGCGCGCCGAAGACAAGGATCCGTTCGTGATTGCGAAGTCGAAGGAGTTCGGCGAGGAGTACTGGGACGGGGAGCGCAAATACGGCTACGGCGGCTACCGCTACGACGGCCGTTGGCGCTCAGTTGCGCGCGATATCATCGCGCACTTCAGCTTGAAACCCGGCATGCGCGTGCTCGACGTCGGCTGCGGCAAAGGGTTCCTGGTCAAGGACCTGATGCTGGAGTGCCCGGGGCTGGAAGCGTTCGGCTTGGACATCTCGCGGTACGCGCTGATGCATTGCGAGAAGGAAGTCATCGGACGTCTGCATCTGGGCTCGGCGGAGAGCCTGCCGTTTCCCGACCGCTCTTTCGACTGTGTGCTCTCGATCAACACCATTCACAACTTGCACCGGCCGCGCGCGGTCGTCGCGATGCGGGAAATCCAGCGTCTGAGCGGCGGACGAGCTTTCGTACAGGTGGACAGCTACCGAACCACAGAGCAGAAGGAGATCGCCCTGAGCTGGATCCTGACTGCGGAGTTCCACGACTACCCGGAAGGCTGGCTGAAGCTCTACGCGGAAGCGGGCTACACTGGCGACTATTACTGGACCATTCTCGAATGACCGTGGGCAAGACCTACGCTATTCTCGGCGGCGGCGGATCGTTCGGCATCCACACCGCGTTTTACCTGCTGCGGCACGCCGCGCCGAAGCGGGTAATAAGCATCGGCCGGAACCCTCTGCGCCCCGAGCCCTTTTCGCTCGGCATCGAACGCGAGAGGAATTTCGAGTATCACGCGTACCATCTCACGTACGAAATCGATCTGTTGCTCGATTTGCTGGACAAGATTAAACCCGAGGTGATAGTCAACTACGCGGCGCAGGGGGAAGGCGCCGTGTCGTGGAAGCACTCCTGGCGCTTTTTCGAGACCAACTCGATGGCGCTCGCGCGACTGTGCGAGGAACTGATGAAGCGGAGCTGGCCGGAGCGCTTCATCCAGATCGGCACCTCGGAAATGTACGGTTCGGTACTGCATGCGGCGAAAGAGGATGAGCCGATCAAGCCGACCAGCCCGTATGCCGCATCCAAGGTTGCGTTCGACATGTACCTGGAGTCGGTGCACAAGTTCCTGAAGTTCCCCATGAACGTGATCCGGCCCTCCAACGCTTACTGCCCCGGACAACTCCTGCACCGCGTGATACCCAAGGCGATCCTGTGCGGCCTGACCGGCACCAAGCTGCCGCTCCAGGGCGGAGGAAAGGCGGAGAAATCCTACATCCACGCGCGCGATCTGGCGCGCGCGATCCACCTGGTGGCGGAGAAAGCGCCTCTCGGAAAAATCTACAATGCCGGTCCAGCCCAACCGACCAGCATCCGGCGCGTGGTCGAGCTGTGCGCGGAGGCCCTGGAAATGCCCTTCGAGCAACTGTGCGAAATGGCCCCCGACCGGCTCGGGCAGGATTCCCGCTACTGGCTCGATTCCAGCGCCATCAAGCACGATGTCGGCTGGGAGCCCGAGATCGGCTGGAAGGAAGGACTGGGCGAGATGGTGAAGTGGGGCAGAAAATATCTCGACCAGCTGCGCGATTGGCCCACTGCCTACACGATGCGCGGCTGAAATATGCGTCCCGACGAGAAAAGCGTCTCCGAACGGTTTGACGTTGCCGCCGCGCGCCGGCGATGCATGCAGTATCGCCGCCGAATCCTGGACATTTCTCAGAAAGTGACCGCGTTGCACGCCGCGCCGGCTTTCTCGTGCGTCGAGATTACGGATGTCATCTACCGTGGGCTGATGCGTCGCGCGCCGGACGGAAAAGGCTTCAGCGACGCATTCCTGATGTCCAAGGGGCACGGCTGCATGACCCAATACGCCATCCTCGAAGCTCTGGGCATTCTGTCGTCGGAGGAGCTTGACCGCTATTGCACGCCCCAGGGAATCCTTGGCGCTCATCCGGACCGCGGAAATCCCGGCATCGAAGCCTCAACCGGGTCGCTGGGTCACGGCATGGGCATCGCGGTGGGAATGGCGCACGCCGAAAAGATTCTCCGTTCCGGCAAACGAATATTCGCCGTGCTCTCGGATGGCGAACTCCAGGAAGGCTCTTCGTGGGAAGGCGCGATGATGGCGGCGAACCTGCACCTGGACAATCTGCTCGCCTTCGTCGACCTGAACGACATCGGCGGTCTGGAAAAGATGAGCCAATCGCACACCGCGTTTTATCCCTTGCGGGAGAAGTTTGAATCCTTCGGATGGGAATCGGCGGAGGTGAACGGCCACGATTGTGCCGCCATGCACCAGGCGGTCAACGCGCGTCGGGGCGGACGGCCGTACGCACTGCTGTGCAAGACCGTCAAGGGACGCGGCGTCGCCTTCATGGAGCATGTTCCGATCTGGCATTACCGCTCGCCCAGCAAAGAGGAGTACGCGGCCGCCATCCGGGACCTCAGAGAGGTGAGCGCGTGAGGAACACCTTCGCAAAGACCTTCCTCGAGGCCGCGCAAGAGGATGCGCGCCTGTGCGTCGTGGTGGCGGACATTTCGCCTGCGGGCGCAATGGACCAGTTCCGGAAAGAATTCCCGGAGCGCTTCATCAATACCGGCGTCGCCGAGCAGATCATGATCGGCATGTGCGCGGGGATGTCCATGCGCGGCCTGAAGCCTTTCGCTTATACGATCGCCACCTTTGCCCTCTATCGACCCTTCGAGTTCATCCGGGACGACCTTTGCTACCAGGATCTGCCGGTGACCGTGGTGGGCATAGGCGGGGGAGTCACCTATTCGACGCTCGGGGGCACGCACCACGCCATGGAGGACGTCGCGATCGCCTCAGCGATACCCAACATGCGCGTGATCGCTCCATGCGATCCCGAAGAGACCCGCGCTGCCACGCAGTGGTGCGTCGCTCAGGAGGAAGGCCCGGTATACCTCCGGCTGGGGAAGGCTGGCGAACCTCTCATCACGCAAAACGCCAAACCGTTCGCCTTCGGCAAGGTGCGGCTCCTGCGCGAGGGCCGCGATGTCTGCATACTCGGATACGGGCCGGTCCTCAAGCTCGGCATGGACGCCGCTGCGGCGCTCGAGAAACGCGGGATTTCCGTCGCAGTCGCCTCCGTGCATACGCTGAAGCCGCTCGATCGCGAAGGCATCGCCCCGCTACTGGCCGGTTTCCCGAAGGTCGTGGTGATGGAAGAGATGGTGCCGCATGGCGGACTCGGAAACGCAGTCAAGGCGCTGGCCTGGGAGTCCGGGGCGCGCTGCCGGATCGATTGCCTTTCGCTCCAGGACAAGTTCATCCATTTCTACGGCAAGCATGACGAGATTCTCCGGGCGCATGGAATCTCGTTCGATCGCGTCGTCCAACTAGTAGGCGCATAGCCGGCTCCGAAGGAAATGGGGAATTCGCCAGATCCGCAAGAAGAAGCGGCTTTCGTCGAAAGCCGCGGCTTTCGCCCGCAGCTTTTCGTCCCCGCCGGCGGACGTTCGCCCCGTCCCCACGACGCCGTGGCCGCACTGCTCGTCCACGAAGACGGTAGCTACATCATGCAGCTGCGCGACAGCAAGCCGGAGATTTTTTACCCGGGACACTGGGGTTGCTTCGGGGGGGCAGTCGATTCCGGTGAAACTGCCGAGGATGCGCTCAGGCGCGAACTACGCGAGGAGATCCAGTTCGATATGACGGGAGCGACCCGTTTCACTCGGTTCGACTTCGACTTCAGTCCGCTTGGATATTCCAAGGTCTATCGAGTTTACTTCGAAGTGAAAGTGTCCGACGCGGCGTTCAGGCGATTCGTCCTGCGCGAGGGAGCGGACG
This sequence comes from Betaproteobacteria bacterium, assembly GCA_005884335.1. Lineage (GTDB taxonomy): Bacteria > Pseudomonadota > Gammaproteobacteria > Burkholderiales > SG8-39 > VBDM01. The sequence goes on from VBCJ01000037.1 coordinate 5,197, forward strand.
TGCAGGCGTTTCGCGGAGACAAGCTCCTCGTGACACGGCGAGTGACACCCTACGATGCTTTCGCCGTCTGGATGCACATGAGCCGACCGCAGTCCCTGTCGAACCCCTTGGGTTTGTGAGTCCGCATCTCCCCTTCCGGCACGGTTGACCCGCGCCTCGATTGAGCGATGTCCATAGTCAGGCGCAACATTGTTGCCAACATTGCCGGGAAGGGGTGGGCGGCGCTGCTGTCGCTGGCGGTGCTCCCGGCCTACGTCCATTTCCTCGGCATCGAGGCCTTCGGACTGATCGGGTTCTTCCTGTCGTTGATGGCGATACTGTCGTTGCTCGACCTCGGGCTGGGCACGGCGCTCAACCGCCAGTTCGCGCAATATTCAATGCAGTCCGGCAAGGCGCAGGCAATGCGTGATCTGCTGCGTACTCTGGAGATCATCTACTGGCTCATCGGCATCGCAATCGGCGTGGCCGTCGCCGCCTTGGCGCCGGTGATTGCGGCCTACTGGCTAAAGCCGCAGCAACTGTCGAACGAAACCGTTACGCAAACCCTCACGATGATGGGCATTGCCATTGCGTTCCAGTGGCCGCGGGCGCTCTACGGGGGCGGACTCATGGGCCTTCAGAGACAGGTTGCCTTCAACCTGCTCTCCTCGATTACCGGTACAGTGAACAACGTCGGCGGCGTTCTGATCGTCTGGCTCGTTTCGCCGACGATCCAGGCATTTGTCGCATGGTACATGGCGCTGAGCCTGGTTGACACTCTTTTGACTCGCCTGCTGCTGTGGCGGTCCTTGCCCGAGGCACCCGCGCGCGCCGCCTTCAACGGGCAATTGCTCGCCGATATATGGCGGTTTGCGGCGGGCATGACCGGGATTTCGGTGATGTCGGTCATCCTGACCCAGCTCGACAAGATGATACTGGTGAAGGTGCTTCCGCTCGATGCGTTCGGTTATTACAGCCTCGCCTCGCGTGCAGCGGGGGGGCTCTCCTATGTGATAGGTCCGATTTGCGCCGCATTTTTCCCGCGCTTCTCGCAACTCGTGGCGAAGAACGATACGCAGGAATTGACGCGTATCTACCATCGGGGCTGCCAGTTGATGTCCGTGTTGATATTGCCCCTCGCGGTCGTCTTGGCGCTATTCTCGTACGAGCTGCTGCTCATATGGACACAGGATCGCTCGATCGCCGAAAACAGTCATCTGATCCTGAGCCTGCTGACCGTGGGAACCGCGCTCAACGGGGTTGCGAGCCTCCCGTACGCACTACAGCTCGCTTACGGCTGGACGCAACTCGCTCTTGCCGTGAACACTGCTGCTGTATTGCTGCTCGCACCGCTGATTTACTTCATGTCGGTCAGATACGGTGGCGTCGGCGCCGCGCTTATATGGGTGGTTTTTAATGCCCTCTTTGTTTTCGTCGTCGTGTATCTGATGCATCGGCGTCTGCTGAGAGGGGAGCTTTGGCGCTGGTACCATCGCGACGTGGGTCAACCGCTCCTTGCCGTGGCAACGATTGGGACTCTCTGGTACTGGCTGATGCCCACATTTGTATCCAACTGGTCAAGCGTGTCGAATATAGCGTTGGCATCAATTGCGATGTTTGCAGCTGCCATCATTGCAGCACCCGAGATCCGATCATTGACAATACGGTGGCTTGCAGAACCGACCGACGAAAAACCATGAACCACGCCGAGATTCTGGTCTTCACGCCGACTTACAACGAGTCCGATAACATTCGCTCGCTTATCGAGCAGATATTCGAGCTCGGCTTGCCGGTCGACGTTCTTGTAGTCGACGACAATTCGCCCGACGGTACCGGCGACATCGTATCCGGGATGATGCCGAGCCACCCCAATCTGAAATTGTTAAAACGAGAACGCAAGGAAGGCATTGGAAGCGCCCATCTTTCGGCTCTTCGGCACGCCAAGTCCGAAGGTTATAGCGTGTTCATCAGCCTGGATGCAGATTTTTCCCACAAACCCCAGGACATTCCAAGACTACTCGAGCTCAAGGACACACACGATGTCGTTGTGGGATCGAGGTTCCAGCGCGAAAGCAGCTTGCGGGAATGGAATCTGTTTCGGCGATTTCTGACCCATTTGGGGCATTTCTTGACCAAGGCGCTGCTACAGCTGCCATACGATGCCAGCGGCGGGCTTCGCCTCTACCGTCTGGATCGCATTCCGACCACATTGATTGACCGTATCGAGAGTCGTGACTACGAGTTTTTTTTCGAAAGCCTCGCCCTCTTGCATATGACTGGATTCAAAATTGGAGAATTGCCGGTCGATTTGCCGGCACGTACCTACGGCCATTCCAAGATTAGGGCGAGCCACATGGTGCGCGGGCTGCTGCGCCTTTTTCGGCTCGCATGGAAGCTGGCGATGACCCGCCACAGATCGAGGGGAAATAGCAAGACCAAAAAGGACGCGGATCCCGAAATCATGCGCGAGATGTGGGACAAGTACTGGGATGGTCATAGACAAGAGGTCGAAAAGTCCACCTATGACATCGTCGCCAGTTTCTATCGAAACTACTTGATAAAACCCACTCTCAATCACTTCATCAGGAGAACCTTTGCCCCTCACGCAGAACTTGTCCACGCGGGTTGCGGCGGCGGCGAAGTCGATACAGACGTTGTACGCTACGCAAAGGTGACGGCTGTCGACATCTCGCCCAACGCGGTCGCCAAGTATCTAGCCAGTCACGGTGCGCAAGCCGAATGTCTGGTTATGGACATTTTCCACCTGTCACGTCTTGGGCGCCGATTCGACGGACTTTACAACCTCGGCGTGATGGAACATTTTGAAGAAGACCAAATACGGCAAGCCCTTGCCGAATTCAACAGGACACTCAAACCCGGCGGGCGCTTGCTGCTTTTCTGGCCCCCCGTCTACGGACTATCGGTTATTGCCCTGAAGATAATTCACTTTGTTCTAAATCGAGTACTGCGCCGCAATGTCCAGCTTCACCCGCCCGAGCCGAGCAAGGTGCGGTCTCGAAGACAAATTCAAAAGCTTCTGGGCGAATCCGACTTTGAACTGGAGACCTTTTCCTTTGGGATAAGGGACGCCTTCACTTACGCGATCATAGTTGCGGCGAAACGACCCACCCCAAACCCTTGATCTCCGACACCCACAAAATCACCGCTCGAGCAAGATCCGAAGCGCCGGATTAGAGATTCACAGCTTAGAGGCGCTGAATGAAAAGTGCATTTCGAACAATTCGTTCAGTCGTTGTGGCGACAAGCATTTCAGATACAGATATTCAAGTGCCATTCTGACCATAGCCGGCTGCTTCAATGGGTGTACATCTCCGCGTTCATCGGAATCCCTGACAAACTTGGGGGCGTCGAACCTGCGGCCGGGGGCCTGAATCGTGACCAGATACTGAGACCCCGGCTGGACTTGGGGCGCAAAACTGTATCTTATCGTCGTTTTTTCCAGCGCTTCTTCGATTTCACCGGCAGTCAATGACCGGCCGTCGGAAGCACTCCAGTTGTCCAGAATCGCAAGAATGCGGCTGTCGGGCCAGATTGACTTGATCATGCAGGACAGGTACGCCGGCCAGTACATGGTCGCCTTCCGGTCAAACGGGTAATCGATCCAATGAGAATCGCGAATCTTGATCACGGACACCGAGCTAAGCTGAGGATTTGCCGCGAGCCACCGGATCAAGGCTTTGTCCTTGACCGACGCGGCGATGTAAAGAAGGTGGATTTTAACGATGTAGAGCGCATTGGCGAACAGAATAAGTGGGAGCAATACGACTCCAAACGAGTTTGGGAAAAGCTGCAACCACCCGAAAACAATGAGCGCATAGGGCAGGTGGAACAGCATGAAGTTTTTCGAGCCCCATCCCCCTTCCCAAGAACCCTGTCCGACAAGCATGAAGGGTGAAGCCCCTAGAAGCATGAGCCCGTAGCCGGTCGCCAGAACCTGCAATGCCGTTAGCGCTGGCATTGCCGAGAGATCTTTGGAGAAATTGAACGTCAACAAGCCCAGAAAGATGCATGAAAATATGAGCGAGGAGTTTTTCGATCTCACGAGCTCGAGGATCGGCTTGATCATGGGAACATCGATCCCGTACCTGAGCGCTCGCAGCCCGACTTGCAGAATGGAAAACGGTGCCAGTCGTATTCTGTTGTAATTCTTGTAATAGCCGTGACGCGGGAACCACCTCTCCTTCATGAACCAATATGCGAACGGCAGCACAGCCAGCAACGTGACCTTCACATATTCATGCATGCCGAACCCGCCTGAGGATCTCGTGTGTACGAGCCACACGTAGAGAAGAAGGAATCCCCAGAAAAACACCAGCGTCGAATTGGCGGTGAAAGACGCGAACAAGAGAACCAACGAGATGGAAAAGCCAATGTTGCCGGCCAGGTTTGGTTGGCCAATGGTCGTCGTTGCGAAGAGACAGCCTGCATAGAAAATGGCAATCTTGAAGGTATATTGAAGGGTCACTACGCCATCGAATGTAACGGCATACGCGGGATACGAAAGCAGCAGCAGGGAGATTGCCGTCGCCTGCAGCGGGTTGAATGCATTCGTGTGCACTCCGATCAGGAAAACGCAGACGGCCGTGATCAGGATCGAGGCCAGCGAAATCGCCCGATACGCCAGATGGCGCCTTGGAAGTCGGCCCACTATCCGGTGCTCGAAGTAGAGATTCGGCATGCCGACTTCCCAGTAAAATCGGCGCATGGATTTCCTGTCCTTGTACTGCTGCCACAGGTCGACCAACCAGCCGTCCCAATACAGCCCATCGTTGAAGAGAATTATTCCGTGGGCCAAGAATCCATACCCAAGGATCAGGACTATCCACGGCATGGAATTGCTGACGGTTTCTATCATTCGGTCCGTTGGATTCAGTCGTACGCCGACCTTGCCGGCGGCACGGCGAATCTTACAGGCAACTCCGCCAGGCGTCGGCTGATTGCGCTGGATACTTCGCGCACGAATGCAAGATAGACCACCGCCCCCGGAGAAACCTGCGCCGGCCTGAGGATCGGCCGGCCAAGGTGCGAACGGCCGTCTCTCGCGGGATCTTCGTCGACGAAGAACTCCACGACATCGCCCAGCCCGCTTGCCAGCCACGTCGCGGCGACCGAAGTCCCGAAGATGCCAAACCGGCCGCTACGGGCAGATTCGCGGGCATGACCGAGCATGCTTCGCAGCCACGCGACGTCGCCTTCGATCCTGGACATCGCCTCACCAGGATCGTCCTGCACAGGTTCCGGCAG
>VBCJ01000402.1 GCA_005884335.1 Betaproteobacteria bacterium
CCCAATTTGTGCGCCGCGAAGGAGTGACGGAGGGTGTGCGGCGTGATCCTCACGCCCTCGCCGACGGCCCGGGCGTAGCCCTTGAGTATGAACCAGAACCCCTGCCGGGTGATCCGGCCTCCGCGGGTGTTCACGAAGAGCGCGCGCTCCTCGCCGCTGCGCGCGATCAGCGGCCGCGCCGATTCGAGGTACTCCGCGAGCGCTCCGTAGCACCGTCTGGTAATGGGAACGTCTCGCGCCGCTCCGCGGCTGCCCGGGCAGCGCACGAACGGCCTCTTGCTCTCGAGGTGAATGTTGTCGATATCGAGCGCGACCAGCTCGCTGACACGCATGCCGGTGGCGTACAGCAGCTCGAGCATCGCGCGGTCGCGCCGGGCTTCAGGCGTCGAGCGGCGGGCAGGCTGCTCGAGCAGCGTGGCGATCTCCCTGGCGCCAATCGGCCGGGGCAGCACGCGGGCGACCCTGGGGCCGGCAAAGCCCTCGGTCGGGTCGCCGCTCACCACCCCTTCGTTCGCGAGGAAGACGAAGAAGGAGCGCGCGGCCGCGAGCTTGCGGGCGACCGAAGCGTCGCGGTAGCCGCTTTCCTTCAGCCCGACGACGAACTCCTCGACAGCTACCCGGTCAAGCGCACAATAACCGCCGCCCGGCCGGTGAGTGTCGACGAAGTATGCCAGCTGCTCGAGGTCGCTGCGATAGGCAGCGATCGTATTAACAGAGGCGCCCCGATGGGCCAAATGGCCGAGGAAGTCCCGCACCGCCTTGACCAGCGGGGACGACGCTTCGCCCGTAAATGCGCGAGCAAGAGCAGCCAACCTTCGCCTCCTCTTTCAGTGCGTATGAGATAGCGCTATCGACACGCTTTCAGGTGCTCTAAGAATAGTGCTATTGCGGAAGTTGTCAAGTGTCGCTCGGCCCGAGGCTCTTGAAGGGTCGTCCTGAGGCGGCGGGACGAACCCTTCGGCAGGCTCTGCGCGAGCGGAGCATACCATTAGCCGGTAACTCCTCCGCCGCGCAGGCCGTCTTACCTCGCGAAATGGAAGACGAGCGTTCAGAAGCGGCCAGACGTCTCGCGTCCTTGCGACGCGTGTATACGAAGACGTGCCCGGTGTGCGGCACGGAGTTCGAGGGTATCGCCAAGCGCCTGTATGACACGCACGCCTGCCAGGTGAAGGCTTATCGCAGCCGCAGGAAGCAGCGCGAGACAGCCGCAAACTAAGTACTTCTAGGCACCGCACCTTATCGTCATTTGCGCCCTCCCCAGTCGTCCGCGCCCGCGAGGCGCGCGGAGGGCGCGCCGAACATATACCAGATTTCTGGTATTGACGACTTCCCATTTGGCGTGTTATAGACCATGGAAACCTTAACCGAATGCTAACTTATCGACGCAAAGTTAGCGCCAAGTTAGCTGTATAGGGCAGGTCTGCCCGCTGCCTAGGCCTGCTCGAGATGGGTAGGCGTCCGTGCGACTTTCTGGAGGGCGGGGGATGCCGGTCTTTCATAAGTGGTCTGTTACCTGCGCGCTGGGCGGTTTAGCGCTGGTTGCGCTCGCCATTCTGGCCGGCGCTATCTCAATCTCGCCGGGGCGGCAAGCCGGCGCCGCTGACGCCGGAACGGCGCTCGATTTCAACGGCTCGAACCAGTACGTGACGTTTGGCACGGCGCTCGGCAGTCGGAACGGAACAACGGTCGCGAGCCCGACGTGGGTGGCCGGCAATCCGTTCCCGTCGCCCCCGCCAATCAACAATGCTCTTCAGTTCAACGGGTCGTCCCAGTACGTGACGTTCGGGGCGGCTCCAACCCTCGGGGCTCCTAACTTTACCCTGGAGACCTGGTTCAACTGGACAGGCGGCGGCGTCGCGACCAGCACAGGCTCCGGCGGCCTGGAGAACGCGACCGCGGCGATCCCTCTGGTGACGAAGGGCCGAGCAGAGGCCGAGGGCAGCAACGTCGATATGAACTACTTTCTCGGCATTTCTGGTGGCAAGCTCGCCGCGGACTTCGAAGATACTGCATCCGGCGGAAATCACCCCGTGATCGCGAACACGACGATCACGCCAAACGTCTGGCACCACGCGGCCGCGACCTACGACGGCGGCACTTGGCGGCTCTACCTCGACGGCGTCCTTGATAAGACACTAGCCGTTACAGGCAACCCAACGCCACGCTCAGACAGCATCCAGCATGCGGCTTTAGGCTCGGCGCTGAACTCCACTGGAGTGGCCGCCGGGTTCTTCGCCGGTACTCTGGATGAAGCGCGCATCTGGAACATCGCCCGAGCGCAATCGGCAATCCAGGCGACGATGAACAGCGAGTTGATCTCGCCGACGGCGGGTCTGATTGGCCGCTGGGGAA
>VBCJ01000403.1 GCA_005884335.1 Betaproteobacteria bacterium
CAGGGTCATCATGATGGCGCTGACGAACAAGGCGGGAAAGGCCAACAGCGCCAGGACCGTGGCCATGAAAATGCCCCATACCGTCAAGGGCAGCCGCATCATCGTCATCCCTCGCGTGCGCGCCTGCAACACCGTCACCACATAGTTCAGACCGCCCATGGTGAATCCGACGATGAAGAAAGCCAGGGAAACGAGCATCAGGATGATTCCCCAGCTCGCCCCGGGCGTGCCCTGGGAGATCGCCTGGGGCGGATACAGGGTCCATCCGGCGCCCGTGGGCCCGCCGGTCACGAAGAAGCTCGCGACCAGCAACAGCACGGCGAACAGATACACCCAGTAGCTCACCATGTTCACGTAGGGGAAGACCATATCGCGGGCGCCGACCATCAGCGGGATGAGGTAGTTGCCAAACCCCCCCAGGAACAGCGCCGTGAGAAGGTAGATGACCATGATCATGCCGTGCATGGTGACAAACTGAAGGTAGTTGCTGGGGTTGATAAAGGAGAAGCTGTTCGGGTACCCCAGTTGCAGCCGCATCAGCCACGACAACACCAGCGCCACCAACCCGATCCCCATCGCGGTGATCGCGTACTGGACGGCGATGACTTTGGCGTCCTGGCTCCAGACGTACTTCCCCACCCAGGTTTTCGGGTGGTAGAGCTCTACCTCTTCGACTTCGGCAGGCGGGGCGAAAGCCGATTCATCATGCGCGACGTAAGACATGGGTATTTCCTCTTCGCTAATTCTTCACTGTGTTCGCCCGGGGTCTCATCGCCATAATAATAGCAGCCTGGCGCTCGAGCAGGCCGGTCACCGCAAAGTATTGATGTAGGCGACGACGTCATGGGTTGCTCGGTCATCGCCCAGAATTTCGGCCATCAACGCCATCTGCGGACCGTACAGGTCTTTGGGATGAGCGCCGCGGATACCCTGTTTGAAATTTTTCAACTGAGTGACCATATACCAGTCGCTCATGCCCTTGAGCCGGGGGGCGTTGGTTGCCTGCACGCCTCGCCCATCCGCACCGTGACAGGTTCCGCAGGTCACATAGGGCTTTTGACCGTTCGCCGCAATTCCCTTCATCGTGATCGAAGCAGGATTATCCGGCAGCGTCTTGATGTAAGCGATGACGTTATCTATTGCGGCGTCGTTGCTCAAGGTCGCCGCCATCGGTGCCATCATCTTACCGAAAACGTCTTTTTCGTGCGTACCCCGGGCACCGCTCTTGAAATATTTTAATTGCCGTTTCAGGTACCAATCACCCTGTCCGCTCAATTTCGGCGCATTCATCGCAGGATTTCCTTCCGCTTGCAGGCCGTGACAGGCGGCACACACTGCATAGAGCGGTTTGCCTGCTGCAGCATCGCCGGGTACTTGAGCCGAGGTTTGCGCGAACGTCGGATGGCCGCTCAACCACGCCTGAAAAGCGGCGTCTTCCTCCACCACGACGCTGCCACGCATGACGAAGTGCCCGGTACCGCACAATTCGTTGCAGAGGAGGTCGAATTTTCCGGTCCGGGTGGGGGTGAACCAGATATAGGTGACCAGGCCCGGCACCAGATCCATCTTGGCCCGGAACTGCGGTACGGCGAAGTTGTGCAGGACGTCTACGGAGCGGAGCAGAGCCTTGACCGGTCTGCCTATGGGGAGATGGAGTTCCGGGCTCGATACCAACACGTCGTCCTGTCCGTTGGGATCGTCGGGATTCATACCAAACGGGTTTTTATCGCTGACGTACTTTGCGTCGACCGTGCCCATCACGCCGTCCTTCCCGGGGAAGCGAAAGCCCCAGTACCACTGCTTGCCCACGGCCTCGAATACGCCCGCGTCTTTCGGGACCTCGACGAAATTCGCCCATACAAATAGGCCGGGGGCCAACATGGCGGCGACGCCCACCGTGGTCAATCCGGTGAGCCACCATTCCAGCTTCTTGTTCTCGGGTTCGTAGTCCGCGCGCTTACCCTTCTTATAACGGTAGCGGATCACGCAATAGGCCATGAACAAATTGATGGCGACGAAGACAAACCCGGTGACCCAGAACGTGAGGCTGATCGTGTGGTCCATCGCACTCCAGTTGGAGGCGATCGGCGTGAAATACCACGGGCTCAGGAAGTGAAACAGGACGGAGCCAACGATCAACAAAACCAGTACGATTGCTACGACCATGGCGGTGGCCCGGTTGATTGGACGGAATTCGCAGGCGATGAATTGTAAACTACGGCCTTATATAATGTATTGCGAACTTATTGTCCACTCCAGGTGAACGCACAGGCATTCAGCCTGGACCCTGCACAGGTGCGGCGCGCCTTCGAGCGTGCCGCGGCGGCGGGCGGCGATCCCGCGGTGCTCCAGCGGGAAGTCGAGCGGCGCATGTTCGAGCGGCTCGATTACATCCGCTGCCGGCCGCATCGCGTGCTCGACTCCGGTTGCGGCGTGGGACACGGCCTGAAATTGCTGCGCCGGCGCTATCCCGGGGCGGATCTCCTGGGCATCGACTTTGCGCCCAGCGTACTCAGCGAGGCAAAACGGGAAGAGTCCCTTGTCGAGCGCGCCTGGCGCCTCGTGTCCGGCTCCGGGCGCTTTCATCTGTGCTCGGATTTTGCGCGGCTGCCGCTTCGCGCCACCAGCGTGGATATGGTGTGGTCGAATCTTGCGCTTGCCTGGGCGGTCGATCCGCTCGCGGCGCTGCGCGAGGTTCACCGCGTGCTCATCGCCGGCGGACTGCTGATGTTCTCGAGTTACGGGCCCGACACACTGAAGGAACTCAAGGCGGCCTTCGGCGCGGGCTCGGCCGCGCGCCATGTGCATTCTTTCATCGACATGCACGACCTCGGCGACATGCTGGTCGCGACCGGATTTGCCGCCCCTGTCATGGATATGGAAGTCATCACGCTGACCTACTCCGAGGTCCCGGCGCTCCTGCGTGACCTGAAAGCCTCCGGCGAGACCTGCGCGGCGCGCGATCGACAGCGCGGCCTCATGGGACGCCGTGCGTGGGAGCGTATGCTTGCCTCCTATGAGCGCGAGCGCAGGGAAGGCAGGCTGCCGGCGACAATCGAGGTGATCTACGGGCACGCTTGGAAAAGCGAGCCGCGTACGACCGTCGACGGAAGGCGGATCATAGAAGTAGAATTGGAAGCGAAAAAATCGCGCCCCCTTGTTCGACCAGAACCCACGAGGACATGATGACGAACAGGATGGTCAATGGGACCGGCGCTGCGCTCCTCGCGCTGTCCGGGGCCGCGAAGGCGGCGTATCAGTGGAACCTGCCGGCCCCGGTGACGCGCGTCGCCGGCGAAATCTACAACCTGCACCTCGTCATGATGGGGATCATCCTGGTGATCTTTGTCGGCGTGTTCAGCGTGATGTTCTATTCGATCTACGCTCACCGCAAGTCCGTCGGCCACAAGGCCGAGAATTTCCACGAGAACATCGTCGTGGAGATCATCTGGGCCATCATCCCGTTCCTGATACTGATCGGCGTGGCCTGGCCGGCGACCAAGTCGATCCTGAACCTCAAGGACACCGCCAGCTCCGACATCACGGTCAAGGCAACCGGCTATCAGTGGAAATGGGGCTACGACTACCTGAAGGGCGAGGGTGAGGGCATATCATTCCTCTCGAATCTCTCCACTCCACAGGACCAGATCACGGGCAGCGCGCCCAAGAGCGAGCACTATCTCCTCGAAGTGGACAACCCCATGGTCGTGCCCGTGGGCAAGAAGGTCCGCCTGCTCCTCACCTCCAACGACGTCATACACGCCTGGATGGTCCCGGCGTTCGGCGTGAAGCAGGACGCGATTCCCGGCTTCGTGCGCGATACCTGGTTCAGGGCGGAAAAAGTAGGCATCTACCGCGGCCAGTGCGCGGAGCTTTGCGGCAAGGACCACGGGTTCATGCCGATCGTGGTCGAGGTCCTTTCGGCGGAAGAGTACACCGCCTGGGTCGGCGAGCAGAAAAGGAAGATCGCTGCCGCGGCAGAAGATCCGAACAGGAAATGGAATCTCGCCGAACTGAAAGCCCGCGGCGAGAAGGTCTACGCCGCGAACTGCGTCGCCTGCCATCAGGCGAACGGGCAGGGAGTCAAGGGAAGCTTCCCCGCGCTCGACGGCTCCCGGCTCGTCAACGGCCCGAGGGGGCGGCAAATGGAGATCGTGCTGAACGGCAAGCGCGGCACGGCGATGGCGCCGTTTGGCAAGCAGCTCTCCGACACCGATGTTGCCGCGGTCATCACCTTCACCCGCAACAACTGGGGGAACAAAACCGGCGAAGTCATTCAGCCGGGCGAGATCAGGTCG